>NZ_JACSKL010000002.1:300000-414536 GCF_018617585.1 Exiguobacterium sp. s129 | reverse complement strand
TTGAGTCGCGATGCGGCTCCGGGATTGCCTGCGGAAAGCGTGGGCGCCGGAAGGACGAGTTCGAACATGTTATTTGTCAACAAGCTGAGGAGCGCCGCGGCGCTCCTTTTTACGTTGTCTCTACATATCCGATGTATGGTAAGTTGCGATACTGTTCCGCATAGTCGATACCATACCCGATGACAAATTCATCCGGAATCTCAAAGCCGACATAGTCTGCATCTAATTGCACGAGACGTCGAGCCGGTTTATCAAGAAGCGTACAGATTTTCAGCTGTTTCGGTTGATGTAGTTCCATATGCTTGCACAAAAACTTCAACGTCTGTCCTGTATCGATGATGTCCTCGATGATGACGACATATTTTCCTTCGACATCCAAGTCAAGGTCCTTACGTAATTGTACACTCCCACTCGAAACGGTCTTTTTCCCGTAAGAAGACGTTGCGACTGTGTCGAGTTGTACACTTCCTTTCATATAACGCATCAAATCAGCAGCAAACACCATTGACCCTTTTAAGACCGCAACAATGACAATAGGTGTCCCGTTAGCGTCTTTCTCAATCTCTTCTGCTAATTCTTGTACCCGATTTCGAATTTGTTGCTCATCAAACAGTTTTCCTTTAATTATAATGTCCATCAGCTCGGCGAATGTTCGCCGTCACCCCCTATTTAGTGAATCCACGATTCATCTTATCATATTTTCAACTTAAAAATATACATTAGTAGATAAAATAGATGTTTTCGTTCGTATTTAAGTCCTGTTCACTCTACAAAAAAACGTCAATCGCAAGAAATTGACGTTTTTTATACATTATTCTTCTGCTGCTCGCTCTTGCTCACGAAATTCTCTGAATTGATCCATCAGTTCAGGTTTGTCTTCAAAAAACTCCACAAACTGCGTCATGCAATCAAGCGTATTTGAACTGAGGTGATGTTCGATTCCTTCCACATCCTCGTATACATCCGCTTCGTCGACTCCAATCAGACGTAAAAAAGACTCGAGCATCGCATGGCGCTCGACGAGTCGTTTCCCTACTTTTTGACCTTTCTTCGTAAGCATGAGACCGCGGTATTTTTCGTACACCAGATATTCTTCACGGTCCAACTTTTGAACCATTTTGGTGACAGAGGAGGGATGAACTCCTAAATGTTCGGCAATGTCAGAAACACGTGCATATCCTTTTTCTGACATGAGTAAATAAATCCGTTCTAAATAATCTTCCATACTCGGTGTCGGCATGGGCACGACCTCCCCTAATGTTCCGGTTTCCACTTTATATTTTATCCTAACGAAGCTGAAATCGAAAGGGAAAGCCCCGATTCATTCAGTCAATCATTGTCTCGTGACCTTAAATTCATTATAATGAGATATGGTAACTTTGAAAGAGAAGGGAAGAACATCTATGGGAATTGAAACAATCCTCGTCATCCTCCTATGGGTTGCCTTGATCGCCTACATCGTATGGCGCTTCATGCCAGCTCGCGGGTTGAAAAAAATGAAACAAGAAGAATTCCGTGCTTCACTCCGCAAAGGACAATTGATTGACGTACGTGAACCGAATGAATATAAAGGTGGTCACATCGTCGGTGCTCGAAACATCCCGGTCGGTCAACTCAAGATGCGTATGAAAGAATTACGTAAAGACCAACCGATTTTAATTTATTGCCAAGGAAGCTCACGTTCTAACCAAGCGGCCAAACTACTCATGAAAAATGGATATAACAATATCTACATGCTTGAAGGCGGCTTCAAGAACTGGAAAGGCAAAATTAAAAAAGCATAAAAATGGGCGGGTCGATTGAATCGACCCGCTCCTTTTATTTCACCGATGATGCCTCACGACGTTCATATTTTAAAACAGGCTTCCGAGCAGCGAGCGTCTCATCCATACGCTTAACGACCGTCGTATGCGGGGCCGTCTGTACGATTTCTGGATTTTCTTCCGCTTCTTTTGCAATTTGAAGCATCGCATCGCAGAACGCATCAAGCGTTTCTTTTGATTCGGTTTCAGTCGGTTCCACCATAATACACTCTTCCACATTTAATGGGAAATAGATTGTCGGTGGGTGGTACCCGAAGTCGAGCAATCGTTTCGCGATATCAAGCGTACGGACACCGAGTGCCTTTTGTCGCTTCCCTGACAAGACGAATTCATGCTTGCAATACGTATCGTATGGTACGTCGAAGGCATCTTTCAATCGAGCAAACATATAGTTCGCGTTGAGCACGGCTTCACGCGATACACGCGTCAACCCTTCTGCTCCCATCGTTTTAATGTAGCTATACGCGCGAACATTGATTCCGAAGTTTCCATAGAACGGCTTGATTCGACCAATCGAGAGTGGACGATCGTAATCCAAGCCAAACCCTTCGTCTGTCTTCGTGACGATCGGTGTTGGCAAGAACGGAATCAGATCACGTTTTACCCCTACTGGACCAGAACCCGGACCACCACCGCCGTGAGGACCCGTGAATGTCTTATGCAAGTTCAAGTGAACGACATCAAAGCCCATGTCTCCTGGACGTGCGATTCCAAGAATCGCGTTCGAGTTCGCACCGTCATAATAAAGCTTTCCACCAGCCTCATGAACCACTTTTGAAATTTCGAGGATGTCCGCCTCAAACAATCCGAGCGTATTCGGGTTCGTCAGCATGAGGGCAGCCGTATCTGCACCAACTTTTGATTTCAAATCATCCAAATCCACAAGACCACGCTCATCCGACTTGACCGTCACCGTCTCAAATCCAGCAACGACGGCAGAAGCCGGGTTCGTTCCGTGTGCCGAGTCTGGAACGAGTACTTTCGTACGATCCGTATCCCCATTGCGTTCGTGGAACGCTTTGATCAACATGAGCCCCGTCCATTCGCCATGCGCCCCTGCTGCTGGTTGCAACGTCACTTCATCCATCCCTGTGATTTCCGCAAGTTGCTCTTGTAAGTCGACCATTAGTTCAAGCGCACCTTGAATCGTCTCAACGGGCTGCAATGGATGAATGTGCGCGAATCCAGAAAGGCGTGCCATATCTTCGTTCACTTTCGGATTATATTTCATCGTACAAGAACCAAGTGGATAAAATCCTGAATCTACTCCATGGTTTCGTGTAGAGAGCGCCGTGTAATGACGAACGACATCGAGCTCAGATACTTCAGGTAGTTCAGCCACTTCTTTTCGAATCATCGTCGCCGGCAATAATGACTCGAGGTCAACTTCCGGAACGGTTGGCGTCGGTAAGTTATATCCTGTTCGTCCTTCACGTGATACTTCAAAAATTAGCGTTTGTTCGTGTTGCATCATTTCATCCCCCCGACCACTTCGACAAACTGATCAATCTCTTCTTTTGTACGTAACTCTGTCGCACAGACTAGCATCTGTGACTGGCGCTCTTCTTCATACGTTCCGAGCGGTAGTCCACCAATCATTCCATGTTCAAGCAAGTGACGAGATACTTCTTCTGCATCGCGTCCGAAATCAACAACGAATTCATTAAACATTGGTCCCTCGTCAACGATTGTAAATCCTGCTGCTTTCAATGCTTCTTTCATGTAATGGGCTGTTTGGATATTCCGGACAGCCATGTCTCGAATGCCATATTTCCCTAAAGCGGACATCGTGATCGAGGCGGCCAATGCGTTGAGCGCCTGGTTCGAACAGATGTTTGAGGTTGCTTTGTCACGACGAATGTGTTGTTCACGCGCCTGTAACGTCAAGACGAATCCACGTTTTCCATCCTCATCTACCGTTTGTCCTACGAGTCGACCAGGTAGTTTACGCATCAACGACTTCTTCACCGCAAAATAACCACAAGACGGACCACCAAAGCTTTGTGGAATCCCGAACGGTTGAGCATCCCCGACCGTAATGTCCGCTCCAAGCGCACCTGGTGATTCCAAAATGCCTAATGCAAGCGGGTTACTTGATACGACGAACAGTGCACCTGCATCATGCGCTTGTTTCGCCAATTGCTCCAAATCTTCAATACGACCGTAGAAGTTCGGATATTGTACGACGAGACATGAAGCGTCTGTTAAATCGAGGTCAGTTAGATCCGTTACCCCATTTGTGACGTTTGTATATTCGACAGAAAGTCCTGGACCATCTGCATATGTGCGAATGACATCTTTCGCTTCAGGATGTACCGCTCCAGAAACGACGACGCGTTTTTTCTTCGTCTGCGCACTCGCTAGGTAAGTCGCTTCAGCAAGAGCCGTGATGCCGTCATACATCGACGAGTTTGCGACATCCATTCCGGTCAACTCACAAATCATCGTCTGGAACTCGAACATCGCCTGAAGCTCACCTTGTGAAATTTCAGGTTGATATGGCGTGTACGCCGTATAAAATTCAGAACGTAAAAGCATATGGTTCATCACAGTCGGTGAGAGATGATCATACATCCCGGCACCGAGGAAACTTGGATAAGACTTCGTGTTTTTGTTTTTATCCGCTAGTTTCGTCATGTGACGAACGAGATCAACTTCCGGAAGTGGTGACCCGATTGCTGCAAGCGACGCTTTTTCGCGAAGCGACTCTGGAATATCCGCGAGCAACGATTCGATGGAATCCACTCCAATCGTTTGAAGCATGTCTCGCTCATCTTGTTCGGTCATCGGTAAATAACGAAATTCCATTCTGTTCATTCTGAATCCCCCTGTTTCATTTCGTTCGTTTATAGAAAGGTGTCGGTACGCGTTCGGCTTCAATCTTTTTGCCACGAATGTCGATGACAAATTGCTCTTCATCTTTGTAACGTGCATCCACACGTGCCCATGCAATCGACTCGTTTACTGTCGGAGGCATCGTACCGGTAGTAACGACTCCAACGACGTTCCCGTCGATTTCTACTTGCGCACCTTGACGTGCGATTCCGCGACCAAGCAATTTCAAGCCCACCATCCGGTTCGGAATGTTTTCTTTTTGTGTAGCGAGCGCCTCTTTCCCAATAAAATCAGTATCTAATTTAACCGCAAAATTAAGGTTCGCCTCGAACGGCGTAACCGACTCATCTAGTTCATGCCCATAGAGCGGAAGGCACGCTTCAAACCGTAGCGTATCTCGTGAACCTAACCCGCAAGGTGTAACACCCTCTGCTTCAAGCGCTTCCCAGATTGCTGAGATTCCTTCTGCCCGCGCATAAATCTCGAATCCGTCTTCTCCTGTATAACCACTACGCGAAATGATTGAAGCAACACCGGCCACATCACCGTTTATAAATTTAAAGAAACCAACTTCGTCAAGCGCTACATTCGTAATCGTTTGAAGAACAGCTTCCGCATTTGGACCTTGAATGGCAATTTGGCCATATTCATCAGACTCATTCGTCACAGTGACGTCACCAGAAACAAATTGACGAATGTGCGCCTCGTCTTTTTCGATATTCGAGGCATTGACGACGAGCCAATAAGTATCTTCATCTAACCGGTAAACGAGTAAGTCATCCACTACGCCACCATTCTCGAGACAGAGAAGGTTGTACTGCGCTTGACCGACTTTAATCTTTGAGACATCATTCGTCACAAGATTCTGCACTTGTTCTAGAGCGTCCGGTCCTTCAATCCGAATTTCTCCCATGTGAGATACATCAAACATCCCCACGTTTTGACGTACAGCCTGATGCTCTTCTTTGATCGAAGAAAACATAATCGGCATTTCGAACCCCGCAAAATCAACCATCTTCGCCTTCGGTTCAATCAATTCGAACAAAGGCGTACGTTTCAAAGTAACCTTTTCCATAATATCCCCCAATCCCGAACATAAAATGCTTTTGTTTTTGAAATCTTTCGTTTTCCATTCCACTTTAACAATTTTTATTCTTTCTGCATAGTTAAAAAAGCGAAAAAGAAAAAGGATGAAAAACGAAAACGTTTTCATCCTCATTATTTCACATTTTTGTCTCGGTGGAAACGTCAGAGCGTTCGATTCCCGCTGTACGTTTGATTTCATGTGTCAGCCCGACTGCCGCCTGTTTCAATTCAATCGATTCGTCTTTAGCTTTGATGCCAAAATCTTTGATTTGGGTAACGGAACGGTTGACCGCGTCCACATGCCCCTTGATTTCAGTGACTTGTTGGTTGATGACGTCAGCACGAATCTTAAATCGTTCCGTCAAACGGTTTAGTCTTCCAAACGTCGGCTTCATCTGTTTTTTAAATAACAAATATCCATATACACCAAGTCCAATGATGGCGAATAAAAGAATTGCAAGGTTAATCCAAATCATACTTTTCCTCCTTCATACGAATAATCTGTTCTGCAATACACCGCGGTGTCTGAGACGCATCAATCGTCTCGTCCGCTTCATGATAAAGAGTGGTCCGTCGGTTGTATAATGCCCGAACTTCCGACTCTCCATGTTTCACAAGTGGTCGATTCGAATCTTTGATCCGTGCCCAGCATTCCTCAAATGGTAAGTCTAAATGAATGATTTTACCGTGTTCGCGCATCCAACGTATATTTTTAGAGCGTTCGACCACACCACCACCCGTGAGGACAAAGTCAGCATCAATCCGCTGAAGCACTTTTGATTCCACGTCGCGAAACGCTGACTCCCCGTATTGGTCAAAATATGTAGCGATGTCGGTTCCAATCCAGGTTTCGATTTCTCCATCGAGGTCCACGACGTCTCCATGTTCTTGCATAAAATTGAACAAGGTAGACTTACCTGTACCCATAAATCCCACGATATAAAACGGTTTCTTATTCATAAGCAATCACCTCTTTATGACGTTCACCAGATGTCAACACCATCTCCACTTCCGTTCGATTCGGTGCAATCGGACGACATGTCACCGTCCCCGTCGGTTTGGTGAGTGTTACTGGTTGATTGCCACAACGTTCTTTTGCCAACAACAAGTGGGATTCAAAACGTATGGCCAATATCTCATCTGAGATTCGTCTCGTCGTTCGTTCTACATCAGTATACCAAAATAATGCAGTACCAAGTAACCACACGACGATTGTCAACGTAGTGATTAGAAAGAATCCTCTTTCATACACATGACGTACCGCTCCCTCTCGAAAGTTGAATCTTTCCATGAAATTCGAAATCCCATACCGACCGTTTCGACGCGATACTGATCGATTCCTCTTAAAAATAACAAGTTCCCTCCTCCGTCTCCAACCATTACCAAGTTTCCGTTCAACTGTTTGATTGTCCATGACCATACCTCTTCATCCGCTTTAAGAAAGTCACCTCTTAATCGCCCCTCATCGACGCGACAATTTTTGCTGTTCTGCAAACGACGCACAATGAGTTGGGGAGTCGTATGGTGGTTCCACTTCGGTTGTTCGTAAAGACGTTGACCAAGGGTGAGCAATTCGACCAACAATAATAAAAAGATGGGAAGAATCAACAATACTGCCGTCATTTCTAGCATGGTAAACCCCGAATCAAAGCGTCGGTAAGCAAAAACCCTTTTCACACACTTCTTCACGCCCAGTCGGTTCAGCGGCTTCAAGCAGCACCTCTCCTTGTAATCGTTCATAAATGAACAACGTGTCACGTAACCTTGCGACTTGGTCATTTCCTTGTGTCACAAACGACGTCAAAATGAGTACCCAGCCCATTACAATCGCTAGGCTCACACTCACTTCCCATAACGAGAATCCTTTCTCATCCCCCTTCATGGATGATCACCTCCGGTTCATACGTTCCAAGTCGAAATTTAAACGTGACGGATGTTTTCCCACTGACAAATTTCCACTGTCCTGCATAGGAAGCTGTTGCCTGGGAGAAGGTGATGGTATTGTAGGTCGGAAGATAAACAATGATTCCTTCCGGTACGTCCACTCTTCGCACTAACGTCATTCCACACATGATTAAATACCTTCGCTGTTTAGCCACCCAAATCAACTTCGGCACGCAACTTCCATTTTCCGAAATGTATGGGTATTGTCCCGCTTCTTGAATATTTGTCACTAACGTATCTGTAAAGTCATAAAGTTCAAGTCGCTCAAAAGGCTTCACTACAGGACTACTAATCAGCAGGAGGAAGGAAATGATCACGAGTACCCACGCCATCTCAACAAACGTATAGCCTTTCATTGTCTCTTCAGCGAACCATCAAGTGGAGAATACGTGTAGGCTGACGATTGACAACTATATACAAGTGGATCCGATGCAGAAGCACGTTCAATCACTTCTAATGTGGCAGGGTACGATTTATGTTCGGCATAGTGTAAATTGATTTCTGACTCGACGATTCGGACACTTCCCTCACAACTCACTTGGTCCGCCCGTGACTTTCCTTCTGTCAGCGTCGGCACGAGCAATAACAGTAAGATTGAAATAATGAGTAAGACTGCAGCCATCTCAACGAGTGTGAATCCTTGTTCTTCCTTCATGTGAATGTCCCCTTTCATAATTGAGCCATGATAAGTTTTACAGGCAAATAAAGCGTATAGAATAGAGTGCCGACCATGACGCTGAGCACTCCATAAAGTGCCGGCTCTACTTTTTCAATCAATTGACGACTATATTGTTCCATTTCTTCGAATACTAGTTCTCGATGAAGTGACATCAATTCACCGAGTTCTCCACTCATCGACCCCACCCCTAACAAACTAACCACTTCATAGTCAATAAACCGTTCCTGTTTGACAGCCATTTCGATTCCTTCACCGGCAGACAATCGTTTGTGAATCCGATTTGCCATTTCAGCCATCTCCCCCTTTTCATTGGCGAGTCGACTGATAATTTGCCTGATGTTCGTTTCTGTCTGTTGTAATAACGACAATTCGCTGACAAACAAATAAGTCAGGTACAGAGTTTTACCACGGTTCCATATGTAAAACGGTAGTTCTACACCTCGTCGATGCAGCATGTAGACCGTGATCCCAAGCATCACAAATACAGAAAACAGAGCTGGAAAGAACCATTTCGATAGTAAAATTGAACCTGCTCCCTCATACGTGGACACATCAACCATCCCCATCAGCTTCGGGAAAATGTACAACGCATAGACCATCCCAAGACCGAGCAAGATAAAGAAAATGATTAAAGGATACCGAATGAGTCGCTTCAATTCCTCCTTCAGCCGCATCCGCATTTCTAAAACTAAAACGACTTGAGATAACCCATCCATAAACCGCCCGTTCCGATCGGCTGTCATCAATATTTCTTGCATTTGGCGATTTGTGATGATTAGCGAGAACACGTCCGCTAAAGAAGTACCAGATTCGAGTTGTGCCCTCATCTCCTGAACGTCCGCTTTCCTGTTTCCTTTTTCATGATATTCAAGTGTCTCCATTGTGGCTTTCAACGATACGCCTCGGGATTGAAGACGCAGAAAACGGTGAATCAATTGAATCGGTGGTTTTACTGAAGCGTTTCCCATTCACACGTCACCTCCTGATCACGCGTCAGTACACACCAATGTCTTGTCACTGACGATTTTCCGAGTAATTGTTCAAGCCGTTTCTCCCCATCCTGAATCGTCGCTGTATGAAACGTTGTAATCGTCAAATGCCCACTGAGTGCAGCATCGTAGGCGACGTTCAACTCTTCCTCTGTCCGTACCTCTCCGATTACAATGATGTCTGGGTCGGCACGTAACGTTTCTTTTAATAACTGCCGATGATTCAACCCTGCTTTTGCATTCACCTCGAGTTGAATCACCCCATCAATCTTTTGTTCTGGAGGATTTTCAATCGTGACGATCCGCTCACGCTTTAAGTGATTAAGAAGCGCATACAATATTGTCGTCTTGCCCGCACCAGTAGCCCCTCCGATTAATAGGAGACCATGTCGCGATGCAGACATTTCTTGAAAACGTTCAACGTCCCCTGGTCTCAACAAGTGATGAAGCTCAAACGCTTGATTCGGTACCCTCCAGGACATCAATGTTTGCGCAAATGATGGGAGAAATGTTACGCGGATGACTTCTCGATCAAGTTCGTACACGCCCGACTGGGGCACACGTTGATTCGTGTCCGGTAACGAACACCAATATCGCATATGAAGTGTGAGACGGTCATATTGATCGATATCCATCGACTGAAGATCAAGCAGTTTCATATCTGATCGGATTTGAATCTTCACTTCATGTGTACTCGGTATAAAATGAAGATCGCTTGCCCCCGCCTCTCTCGCCATAATCATCAGTTGTTCAATAAGCTCCTTCATTTCATTCACCTCGAGAACAGCATAAAAAAAAGCCCACTCTGTTGAAAGTGGACTTGTCTTATGAAACTTGTGTCGAAACGACATGATGACGGCGTGCATATGTTTCGATTGAAACCTTGTCATAACCGACAATGACTTCTTTTCCATCTGTTAAAATCGGACGTTTTAACAATTTCGGATTTTCACTCATCAGCTTGAGTAGTTCGCTCAGCTTCAAATCCTCAACATCAACGTCGAGTTGCTTGAAGGCTTGGCTTCTAGTAGCAAGAAGAGAATCTACACCTTCTTCACTAATCGCAAGGAGTTGTAGTAATTCGTCGACAGTTGGTGCATCTCTGAAAATGTGACGTTCACTCACTTGAAGTTCTTGTTCATGTAAAAACGCTTTCGTCTTCCGGCAAGAAGTACAGCTCGGGTACGTGTAAAACATTAATTCTGATGCCATTTTATGTTCCTCCTCATTTCAACTTTTTATTTCGCTCATTTTGTATAAGTTGATTATACATCTCTTATACCCCGTTTGTACATATTTTGTACAACTTTTTTATAAATTTTGTACAACTTTATTTTTCGTATTGATTTCACATATTTTTCACGATTATTTTGCTCAATTCTCACGTTTCCATAGCATTTTTTCGAATGTGTTGGTAAAATAGTGAATGAGAATGGAATAATGCACGTATGGGGGGATTAACATGGCAAGAATGTTTCGTGTCCTAGGCTTCTGGACTGGGCTAGTGGCGGCACTTGCTTTCGTAGGCGCACTAGGCGGCGACCAAAGTAGTAGTGAACATACTGGTGACTTTATCGTTATGGGACTTGTCTTCTTAGCACAAACGATTTTCTTCGTCGCACTTGGCTACTTAAAGCTTACTGAAAAAACATATGTATACGTCTTCGGCGCGTATTTGACAATTTTCTTCGTTGTCTTTACGTATTGGAGCAACTTCCAAATGTAAAAAAGATTGTCTCGTCGGAGACAATCTTTTTTATTGCTTGAAAAATGGATTCGTTTGCTTTTCTTCTTCAAGCGTTGTTTTTGGTCCGTGACCCGGATAAAGAACCGTCGCACCCGGAATCAAGTGCTTTATGCGTTCAATGGATCCCATCAACGTTGCCTGATCGCCTCCAAATAAATCGGTACGACCGACTGATTGTTTAAAAATCAAGTCACCGCAAAACGCAATCTTTTCATCCGCCATGTATAACACGACGCTACCTGGTGAATGACCAGGGGTGTGATAAAGATCGAATGTAAAATTGCCGACAGTCAACGTATCGCCTTCATATACCTTTTCAGCCGGCTTCATCGCCGGTACAGGAAGATTGAAAGTAGCCGCCCCGTTCTTTTCTCCATTCGTCAACCAATCACTTTCGAGACGATGGACATATACTGGAACTTTATAGCATTCACGGAGTGCATCCACTCCTCCAATGTGATCAAAATGGGCGTGAGTCAACAAAATCGCAGCGGGTGTACCAAGACGATCAATCACCTCGAAAAATCTTGGGTCATCCGTTCCTGGGTCGATGATGACGACACTACCTTCTTTTTCAAGGACGTATCCATTCTCCTGCGCTAAGCCTGACGTAATCTTCTTCACTTGCATATGATTGATCCCCCTCTCATTCAAAACAATATTGTGGCAAAATTGTATCGATGTCAACCTTTACTCGACAGCGCCTCAATAATCGGATAAAATAATAATGATATTTCAGTGAAATTTTTATGAATTTCATGACGTATAATTAAAGGGGGAACTCGTCATGCATTTGTATGAACCGTTCGGATGGATTTCTGTCATCGTCGCGATTGTGGCTGTATGGGGAATGATTCGTTCATTCAAAAAACGCCAATTCTTTCCACTCGCAGTTGCAGGCTTAACTGTACTCGTATTCGGATTCTTTGGTGTTGCCACGTTGATCTACGGCGGTATTCCAGGTTAATGGATTTGTATCAAGCAATCATCAAGCGACTTCGGTCGCTTTTTTTGTGCCTATAATTCCTCGATATAAAAAACGAACCAAATCACATAGTGGTTTGGTTCGCTTTTAGGTTATTCATTCGTTTGTTCTTTAAAGCGGAGAAGGTCGGAATAGATCAAATCATCGTTCATTTGTAAGATCTTTTCTGCTTCTTCCGTCATTGGACCACAAAGCGTTGTGTCCTCAACTACTTCTCCAGTAGTAGCATTGTAACAAGTTGATTGTGTCCATACATATTCATCCGTCACAACCGTACCATCTCGGAAGATTGCACGACTATTTCGGTTTTCAGAGAACAAGTCATTCCCGAATCCGATTGTGTCCGATGTATCAATTCCAAGTAAGTGCAAGATTGTCGGTTTCATGTCGACGTGACTTCCGATCGTTTCATGCACTTCACCTTTTTCTTGATCCGGCAAGTGAATCGCAAACGGCACCTGTTGTAATTTCGCCACATCATATGGTGTCAACTCTTCTTTACCGAGCAACTCTGCCATCGCATTGTTGTGGTTCGTCGAGATACCGTAGTGGTCACCATAAACAACGAAAATCGTATCCTCCCACATTCCGTTCTCTTTTAATTGATCGATGAAGAGACCGAGTGCATAGTCTTGATATGCAAGTGCCTGCGGGAAGTTGTTTAACGTCGTTGAACTTGTCTCGAACTTCGGTACGAGCTCATAGTCTTCACTTGGCATCGTATATGGGAAGTGGTTCGTCAATGTGATGAACTTCGCATAGTACGGCTCAGGCAACTCTTGAAGCATCGGGATCGATTGTTCGAAGAAACTATCATCTAAGAGACCCCATTCTGTCATGTCTTCTGGGTTTCCGAGATCGTAGCTCTTCTCATCGAAGAATTGATCGACACCGATATTTTTATACATTTGGTCGCGGTTCCAGAACGATTTATTATTCGCATGGAAGACGGCTGAATAATAGTTATCTTCTTTAATCAATTCTGGAAGTGCTTGATATTCGTTGTCCGCGTTCGTAAAGTACACGGCACCACGCGGTAAGCCATATAGCGAGTTATCGAGCGCAAACTCCGCATCCGATGTCTTCCCTTGACCTACTGTATGGTAGTAGTTTGGCCAATAATGAGACTCTTCAATCAGCTTGTTCAAGTTTGGTGTGATATATTCACCGTTCGGCGCTTTCATGTTATGCGTGAAGTTTTGTGCAGATTCGAACGACACAACAATCACGTTTTTCCCTTTATACTTACCGAACAAATCAGGGTTCGGTGCAGCATAGTTTTGACGAGTGAATTGTTCAATCGTTGCAAGCTCAGATTCGTCAGCCATCGCTTTTTGAGCAGATGTTTTCGTTTGAAGCATTGCATCATACACGTGGAAGTTAAACGTTCCGATGTTTTTCACTAATAGCTCACGGTCGAATGAACGAGTCAACAATTCAGGACGTTCTGTCTCCGCCAACGAAAGGTTGAACAAGAATACCGATACAGCTGCAACGAATGTCACGAGCGCGCGACGATGTGAAGCGGCATTCTCTTTCATATTCATTCGCCATAAGATAAACGGTAAGACAAATACGTCACCAAGAATGATCAAGTCTTTCCATTCAAGTAGTGATGTGAACGATGTCGACAGCGTCTCCATGTTCGATGGTTGCATAATGACCGGCATCGTTAAATAGTCCGTAAATTCACGATAATACACGGCATCCGCAAACAGAATGAAGGATGCGAGCGCGTAAAGCGTGTAGAGCACCCATTTTTGTTTGTTTCCTTTAAAGAAGAAATGGAAGGCAAACAAGAATAATGTCGAACTGATCGGGCTGATCAGTAAGATAAAAGCTTGTGCGGTGTTTTCAATCGGAATGTTGAAGAAAAATTGATAGACGATATACGTCTTCGTCCAAAGCAATAACGTAAATATCCAAAATAGACGATATTCTTGAAACGAAGCGCGGACCGTATCGTTCAGTCTCGTCGATAGCTTCGAGAAGCGTTGAGATGAATTCATCTGACGGTCTCCTCCTCTTTTCAGTTTTCGGCATGTTTTTATAGCCATTTATTTTTATATTTGTTCATACATTGTACAATTCGATTTGAATAGTACACGTCCAGTATCAAGTCCAAATCTTACCCCTTTTTTAATAAAAAATCAACTGTGACGTTACAAATTTTACAATATCCCATACCCTTTCCCACAAGAAAACACGCCTGCGATGTGCAGACGTGTCAGTTTTATACGCGTGTCGGAAGGAAGTGTTTACGTGCTAACCAGCCACAACCAATGACTCCGGCATCATTCTCAAGTTCAGCGATTTTAAACGTCGTTGACTCATAGACACGTTCGAGTGCGAAACGCTTGAACTGAGTATCGAGCGGTTCAAGCAATGCTGAACCTGCTTTTGAGACACCGCCACCGATGACAATCATTTTCGGGTTGAGTGTGTTGGCGATATTCGAGATCGTCAATCCGAGATATTCCGTCATCTCATTGACCACTTCTGTCGCGATTGTGTCCCCAGCTTTATAGGCTTCGAATACGTCACGTGCCGTCATTTCTTTCAATTCGTTCAACGAAGTATCTTGATTTTTTCGTTTTTGCAACGCTAAACGTGAAATACCTGTCGCAGAGGCAATCGTTTCGATACACCCTAATCGGCCACAGCCACATTTTACAGCTTTCGCCTCATCTCGTTCGACGGTGATATGACCGATTTCTCCTGCCATACCAGCCGTACCATGAACGATGTTTCCGTTCGTGATGACGCCACCACCGACGCCTGTACCGAGCGTGATGGCAAGTAATTCTGATGCACCTTCACCTGCACCTTTCCACATCTCACCGAGGGCAGCGGCATTCGCATCGTTTTCGAGGACAGCGGGGAGTCCGACCGCTTTTTCGAACTCACTCACCAGAGCGAAGTCTTTCCATCCGATGTTCGGTGAATACTCGACAACACCTTCAGAGAAATTGATGAATCCAGGGGCTCCGATACCTGCACCTGCGAAGTCTTCTTTCTTCTTGCCTGACGTCTCTAAATACGTTTCAAATGAGGCTGCGATGTCTTTTGGTATATGTACACCGTTTTCTCGAATATCCGTTTTAACTTCCCACTTATCAGAAATGATGCCATTCATGTCTAAAACAGCCATCTTCACCGTTGTACCACCGATGTCGATCCCTAATAACCATTTCATACCGTTCACTCCTCATCTCAACTAAATCGCTTTCATTCAATAGTGTACACTATTATCCCCTTAGTGCAACCCTTTGCACTAAGGGGATTTCTGTCAATCTGTTGAATTTTTCAATTCGTGGGTCAAAATGATTTTCGCCGTATCGTATACACGCTGCTCGATGATGCCCCCTTCATACAACTCGTCGAGTTCCATCATCATCAGTGAGATTTCAGCATCCCGCTCCCCGATGTAAATAATGGTCCCGAACGACTTTAAAAACTGTTGGACATCATAAAAGTTTTTCATGCTTCTTCCTCCATCGTTGACAAGACATAACGATTTAACAATTCTCTTGTCGCTTCCATAGACGTCACATGTGTCCGTTCATAACTATGACTTGACTCAATTCCAGGACCGATCAAGGCATGCTTCACATCGTAGCCTGCACGGATCGCAGCCGACGCATCCGAGCCATAATAAGGGTAGATATCCACTTTATAAGCGATGTCATGTGCTTTACATAATGAAGTAAACTTACGGCGCAAGCTAATATCATATGGTCCAGACGAATCTTTGGCACAAATCGAAACCGTATATTCATCTGAATGTTGGCCATCTCCGAGCGCCCCCATATCGACAGCAATGTATTCCACAACATTTTCAGGAATGCCGGCATTTCCCCCGAATCCGACTTCTTCATAATTCGAGATTAAGAAGTGAACCGTATGTGGCAACTCGTAGCTAACCAAATCTTTAGCTAAGTCTAATAAAATGGCCACAGACGCCTTATCGTCCAAATGACGAGATTTCACGTATCCGGAAGACGTCACCTTGAATCGTGGATCAAATGACACAAAGTCACCGATTTCAATTCCAAGTGCCGTCACATCTTCACGAGAATGGACTTTCTCATCCAATCGAACTTCAATGTTTGAAGCAGATCGTTCTGCAGAGTTCGTGTCTTTATACACATGAACGCTCGACTGATGGATGAGGATGGTTCCTTCGATCGCCTCCCCCTCCTCGCGATGAATGAGACAGTTTTCTCCTTCGATCGCCGTCCAAGCGTATCCACCCACTTGCGTGAGTCGTAAGCGTCCGCTCGGCAAGATGTCCTTGACCATCGCCCCAAGGGTATCGACGTGCGCCGTCAAAAGACGCGCCTCGTCCGAACGTCCTGGGAACGTCGCGATCAACGCTCCTTTATGTAAACGAGACGTCTTGACACCGAGTGTTTGGAGTTTATTTTCTGCAAATCCGATCGCCTCCTCCGTCATACCAGACGGACTCGGGATTTCAACTAATGTTTTCAGTGTTTCTATCATCATATTCTCCCCTTACCAAGATCCATACCCGTACAGTAGACCAAATAACGTGGCCGTGAGCACAGAAAATAAGATGCGTTGTGTTCGATTTTCCTCATCAGGCAATCCGACGACACCAGAGACGACGAATCCACCTAGTAAACCACCCGCGTGTGCAAAATGATCCAAGTTCGCACCCAATACGAACGCGAGTCCTACATTTAATCCTAACATAATAAAGAGCGGAGGTCCGAGTGTCTTCATAAAGAGCGAACGATCCCGCAGTCCAAAATAGAGTAAGGCACCGACCAGACCAAATAAGGCTCCTGATGCCCCCGCTGAAATGGATTCACTGAACGCGTACGATGCTGTCGTCGCTAAAATCCCACCGACCACGTAGATGATGAGAAAGCGGAGAGAGCCGTACATTCGTTCAACGAGCGGACCAAGTGACCAGAGCGCAAACATATTGATGGCAAAATGGAACCATCCGATATGCAGAAACATTGGCGTAATCAGCCGCCACCACTCTCCTTCTTCGATGAGCGGGTTCACTTTCGCACCGAATGCGATCAACGTATTCGGATCGAATGTCGAACCGACTGACTCAGCTAGCCACATGACTAAAAACGTGATGAACATCAAGCCGTATACTACTTGCGGTTTGCCGAAGGAGAATCGCTTTTTTAATTCCGCTTTCTTCTTTCGATCCATCGCGACCGCGAGCATTCGAAAGCGATCTTCCTCCATCGTAGGTGTACAAATCGAGCGAGATAATGTCACTCTCGCTGGAATCGGGAACGTCATGGAGTCGACCCGCTCTTCATCAACGAGACGGTCACCATATATGTGAATCGTCAAACGTTTTCGTCCAATACGAGACAGACGAAAGGCGCTTAAGATTGCGTTAATGTCAGTACCGAGATGATTCGCCCATGCTTTTTCAGTTTGAACGTATAAGTCATAGCGATCACCTGCTTTTGTATCAAACAAGATGACTGCACGGGACGGTTCTAATATCCCTTCGATTCGTCCACCGTTCTCGACCGCTTGATAAATGTCTTCCCAGAAGCAAGTCGCCAACAAAATCCCTCCTCTCTCATTCTATTGTAAATCACGTTGTACCTCACTACAAAGTCGAGGTTTGCCTCAAACGTACAAAAAACCCGCAACCTTTACGGCTACGGGCACTCATATATCGCAATTACAAGACAGGTTCCATCGTTTTCATAAGGACGTTCGCAGAATGTTGCATTTTTTGATGTTCTTCTTCTGACAACTCAATCTCAACGACCTCACGCACGCCCTGACGGTTGATGATCGCCGGTACCCCGATATGAATATCGTGTAAATCGTATTCCCCATCAAGATGAGCACCGACTGTCAGCAACGTGTTCTCATTACGAAGGACCGCTTTGACCAAACGGAGTAATCCGAGTCCAATGGCATAGTATGTCGCACCTTTACGTTCGATGATGTGATATGCCGCATCACGTACGTTCACATATATGTCTTCAAGGTCTTGCCAGTTATATTCATCATGCTCTTCAAGCAACTGCTCAACAGACTTTCCATAGATACGAGCATTACTCCAAGCAGCAAACTCGGTGTCACCGTGCTCACCCATAATGTAAGCATGACAGTTACGTGGGTCGACATTAAAATAGTCGCCAAGCATGTAACGTAAACGCGACGTGTCGAGTACAGTACCTGAGCCGAAGACGCGATGTTTAGGTAGTCCTGAATACTTCCATGCCAAATGCGTCATAATGTCGACAGGGTTTGAGGCGATAATGATAATGCCATCAAAACCAGAATCCATAATATCTGAAATCATCGACTTCATGATCTTCGCATTTTTTTCGACAAGGTCAAGACGAGTCTCCCCTGGACGTTGCGGTGCACCTGCGGTAATGACGACGATGTCTGCTACACCACAATCTGCGTAATCCCCTGCCCATACACGCATCGGTGAAGACGCGAACGAGACGCCGTGGTTCAAGTCCATCGCTTCCCCTTCTGCTTTTGCCTTGTTGATGTCGATGATGACGAGTTCTTCACAAAGGCTTGCTGTCGTTAACTGGTACGCAAAGCTCGCTCCAACTGCCCCTGCCCCTACAAGTGCGACGCGCGTTACTTTAGCATGATTTAATGTTTCCATATTGATTCTCCACCCTTCGATCAATCTGTTTCATGTTTTTGTTATCTCTGTTACAACAAGATTGTAACATCATTCACAAACCCTAACTACAGTGGAAACCGTTTTCACTTTGGCGATATTGTGACAACTTTCACATTCAATTGAAACATCTTCATTTTCTGTACTACCCTTATCCGAACACAAAAAAACAAATAGACGCCGCTCCAAGAACGGATAAAAAATTGACTGCATCATTCCCTAGCACACGCCACCCTGACACATATGTTGTAGGAACTTGATGATGAACTTTCTTTTCCGTCAGCTTTCCACAAACCGTACAGCGAAACTTCCGTTGTACCGTCGCCCCAAGCAATGTGTCGATGACGCTCCCACTCAGTCCGATTCCCCAAAGCGCCACTAGTAATGCCATGTTCAATTCGACAAACAGGAGAGAAGAACAGACGATCACGAATGCCCCTACAATCGACATGATCGTTCCAAACGTTGAGACAGCACCGCTCGTTCCCGGCTCAACTTCTCTAAACGTGAACATGAAACGCGGTTTACGTTTTGCGAGGACACCGAATTCAGATCCCCACGTGTCACTCGTCGCTGCCGCAATAGACACGATGTACATATAAAGATAAACGGGATCATCTGTCAGTAAGTAACCGAGGGCACAAAGAATCCCTACCCCACCGTTTGCTAACACTTGAATGGCGTCGCGCGCTCCCGTTTTTTCGACTATGTCATCTACATTTTGTTTATCACGAGATCGATATTTCGATGCAAGAGAAGACGTCGAGAAGAATACACCCAGTAAATAGAGGCCGAACCAACCAAACGATAACCCGATCAATACCCCCGTCACCACTGTCAAGACGGCTCCCGAGATCGTCAAGGAGTGCAACCGATACCCGAGAAAGGCGACGATACAAGTTACAATAAATATGGCGAACATTGAATCATCTCCTTTTCTGTCACAATCCACTGAACAGGTAGATCATGTGGTTCAGTCGGCACTTGATCGACCAATTGAACGGAGTACGCTAATGAAACCGTCTCCCCTTCATATGTACGTAAAAATCGGTCATAGTATCCTCCACCCCAACCGATTCGATATCCTGAACGGTCAAATACCCTTCCCGGCACAAGACAGAGGTCGATGGTTTTCGTTGTTGGCGGGGTCGTCGGCTCCAAAATATTCATGACGCCCGTCTCAAGGTCATCTACCGAATGAATAATATGAAACGTTAACCCCTGCTCCGTTACTTTCGGGACGCACACCGTTTTTCCTGCTTCAAATGCTTCATGAATGATTGGCGATGTATTGATTTCAAGCGGAAGTGACGATGTCACGGCAATCGTCTGGCTTTCTTTCCATATCTCTGTTGCAAACAACTTCTGATGGATGACTCGGTCAACTTGTTGGCGATTATTCATTTGTTTAATATACTGATGGACCGTTCGTCTTAACGCTGTTTTGTCTTCCACAACGCATTCCTCCTTACAAAAAAAGCCGCCACATATGTGACGGCCGGTCCCTCATTACTTCACTTCGCGGTAAAGCGTGTGACGACGGAGACGTGGGTTGTATTTGCGCAACTCAAGGCGCTCTGGGTTGTTACGTTTGTTTTTCTTCGTGATGTACGTGCGATCGCCTGTTTCTGTGCAAGCTAATGTAATTTTAACGCGCATTTCTTTCACTCCCATCTTAATGATGTTGTATCAAGTGCTTTTGCTTTACAGTCTAAGCATACTCAATTATCCTACCAAGTTTCTTATGAAAAAGCAAGGTTATTTCACGTTCTTTTTCATTGATTCCTGTCCGTAAGGAGAAGATTCAAGAGGTAGGCATGTGTTGACATTCTCGCTTACTTTATACCATTGTTTCAGGTCGTTCATCGAGAGCTCTTCGCCGACATAAACGTACTCCGCTGACGAGAACACACTGTTTTCAATACGATGGATCGCATCGAACAAACCACCGTGCCCGTGCGGGTTCCGTGTCGCTTCAAAGGACAACATAGTTGAGTATAACGGAAGCGCAAGTGATTGCGCAAGTTCTCTTGCAGCTGGAATCGTCATCCAATCAAAGTGATGAATCACTTTGATTGATACCCGTTTCGACAGTTCATGAACGAGTTTAACATACGCAATATTTTGCGTGGCAACCTGATTCATGACGTGCTCTAAAAATGGACTAGTCGGACGAACTCGATACACATGAACGTTTCCGTGTCGTTCGTATTCCGGTAACTCATCGTGATACGGCGTCAGCACATAGACGGTTTCTCCCTCATTTGCTCTCGCCTCCACTTCCTCGACGACACGATGACCAAGTCCACCGACGATATGACCGTGATATTCGGGTGTCAGCATAAGAATTGCCGACTCTTCTGCATCTCGTTCAGTCGTCACGTAATAGTCGTGTGGGGAGAGGAATGAATCGACATCAAGATCTTCGTCTTGAAGGAATGGATACGCCGCATAATGATCATCGAGCAACTTGTTCGAGACAGTGCCTTGATAAAGCGCCGTTTCAAGTTCTGCGAAGAGACGTGTATGCTCCCTGAAGCGTTCAGCCGCATACTGTGCTGTCGTTTGCCCATCTAAGATAAACGCCCAGTCACTCGATACAGCCAACACATAATGGCGAATCAATTGCTTTAACGCACGATTCGTCAAATCCGATCGATCACGATAATCTGCTACGTCTTTGACGAGTTGCATCTCCATCATGTGCAGGTGACGGAGCATCCATTCATTTCGTTCATTGATCCAAACTTCACCGTAGCCTTTTCGTCCCCATGTGTTCATGGAAACATGGACGGTTTGTAAATCTTTGAAGTGACGCTCAAGAAAGATTGCTGGCGTGATTGTTTCGATTCCAAATTCTTCGAGTCGCTCTGCGACTTTCCCAAGAAATTCAGGACCTTCAAACCACCAGTGGCCAAACAATTCCGCATCGAACGGTGCTGTGACCAAGAACGGCGGGAACGTTTGTCCGCCATGTGCCTCCAGGTGCCCTTCTAACGTTTGAGCGAAGTCTGTCGCATGGTTCTCGATTTGATGTTCAGCCCACTCACGTACATAAAAGTCTTTTTGATCGGTGTCACCTGTGATGCGGTGCATTTTTAATCCTGTGTCGAATCGAATGCCTTCCGGATGCATGAACGATTGAATATAGTCCCAATCTCGGTCGTAGGCCAAATCTCGATAAAACTCTCGATAGTCAGGGTGACCTGGATATCCAATCATCGAACTCCAGATTTTACCCGAGATGATTTGGTCTCGTGGGAACAATGCGACACCGTGTGGAGAATAGACCGGAGCACCAATGCCTTTTTCAGGAGTCGGGTCCGCATCGAGCAATGCATGTTCATCGACAAACGTGTATCGAATCCCTTCTTCGTAAAGAATTCGGTCCACGCCTGGTGTATACGCACACTCTGGCAACCAAATCCCTGTCGGACGGAACCCGTAGTGACGTTCGAAACAGTTGAGACCTGTCCGAATTTCAGCCCGTGCCGCCTGCTCCGTGAAGAGATGTGGGTTGAAACCGTGGGTCGCCGTACATGTCACCATGTCGATATATCCCGCTTCACGATATGTACGGAACGCTTCATTCAAGTTTTTATTCCAATGAAGGAACGTATTTTTTAAGTCGTGATAACGCTGTTCATAGAAATGTAGCGTCGACGTCTCCTCATCCGTTCTTCCCTCTGAGAGTTCTAACGCAATCAATTCAAGCATCTCATCGATATGCTCAACGTAGCGGTCTTGGATGAGCGGGTCTGCGAGCATTTCCACAACTGGTGGCGAAATACTGACTGTCCAATGCAATTGCCGCTTCAAGCGGTCAACTTGCCAAAGGATTGGAATATATGTTTCTGAGATGGCTTCATATACCCATCTTTCTTCTAATCGGTGCTTCTCTTCATGCCTAACGTACGGTAAATGAGCATGAAGGACGAGTGAAAAGTATCCTGGTTTCATGTAAAAATATCCTCCTTAACGTACGTGACGGTATGCCGCATATTTTGGTAATGTATCTAATAACTCAGGAGAATCCACTTCTCCGTGCTGCCAACGTCTCACCGGTTCCGCGAAACGTCCGATGCCAACTGGTTCTGCACGCGGTGTATCAAGCGGTGCCGATACCACGATTGGTAAAAATTCTCCCTCCATCGTACGAATCCCGAATTCGAACACATATGTCGTATTCGGATCGAGAGGACGAACGAACCAACTATTCGTCATTTCAGGTAGGTCGAACGTATATGAACGATTTGCATGACCACTTGCATAATCAAGCAACGTCACGTCTAAAATACGGAATGCTTTCGGTAGCTCTTCCCATCGTCTCATAAACTGAAGCTCTAACGTCTCTTTGACCAAATCAGACACTTCCCAGCACACATAAACCGAGTTCGGTGATTGTACGACTGCATGTAAAAAGTCTACATTGTATCGGTCTGGCAACTGCCAGTATCCTTCTGGCCCTTTCGCAAGAAGTGGCGAAACGTTCACATCACTCGTTTCTTTCGCTGTGGCGACTTGTTTACGCGAAGTTGCTCCTTGCGCTTTAGCCTTTGTTTTTTTATTACTCTTTTGTTTCACAGGGACAACTTCCTCCGACTCTTGTTGCTGATTTCTCCATTTTCGCCATGCGTATTGGACTTTGCCAATCGGGACGTCTAGTTCTGCCGCAATCTGTTTCAACGTAAGTCCTTGTTGCTTCAAGGATACGATTTTCTCTTCCATCTCTGTATGGCTCCCTTCATGTAAAAATCCATGTAGACTATTATTCGCTCATTCTTTATGAATTCCTCCAAAAAAAAAATAAAGAACAACAGCACTGTTGTTCTTTACCACTAATCTTATTGATTCAAATCATAATGTTTCCCTTTTTCAAGAAAAATTAAATGTTCTCCGAAGTTTGTCACGTGATCGCCCATCCGTTCGAGATATCTAGCGATGTTTGAGAACTCGTATACATCGTTCGTTCCGACCGTCATTGCCGGAAGGGAACCGATGTATTGTTTAATCACCGTTAGATTGATTTCGTCAATCACACGGTCCATTTCATTGAGTTCACGGACACGACTCACTTCTCCTTTACGATACGCACGCGTCGCCAATTCGAGCATGTCAATCAACTGTTCAGCCATCTGTTTGAGTGGTTGAATGTCATGTAAATAAGGAACATGTTCAATTCGCGTCACAGCTTTGGCGATGTTCGTCGCGTAATCCGCAATGCGTTCTAAGTCCGTCGCCGATTTCATCGTTACAATCAGACGACGCAAGTCAGTCGCAACAGGCTGTTGCTTAGCAATCAATAAAATCGCTTCGTCGTTGATAGTTAATTCTAAATCATCTAGTTCATTGTCGTTGTCGATTACCGTTTGCGCCAACTCAAGATCATGTTTTTCTAACACTTCGATTGCCGTCGCCGTTTGTCGCATCGTCAAGTTTGCCAAACGGACTACTTTATCTTCTAATTCAGTTAATTTCGTATCAAAAAATGTGCGATTTTGTGCCATCAATCTAGTCTCCTCCTTAACCGAAACGGCCAGAAATATAGTCTTCCGTCCGTTTGTCAGATGGATTCGAGAAAATCTTATCTGTTACATCGAACTCGACAACTTCTCCATTTAAGAAGAAGGCCGTTTTATCCGAAACACGGGCAGCTTGTTGCATGTTATGCGTGACGATGATGATTGAGTACTGCTCTTTCAACTCTTGAACAAGTTCTTCCACTTTCAATGTAGAGATCGGGTCAAGGGCAGATGTCGGTTCATCCATCAAGATGACGTCAGGTTCGATTGCTAGCGTACGAGCGATACAGAGACGTTGCTGCTGTCCACCAGAAAGTCCGTATGCGTTTTCGTTCAGACGATCTTTCACTTCATCCCAAATGGCAGCGCCACGAAGTGAGCGCTCGACAATCTCATCGAGTACTTTTTTATTTTTGATGCCATGCGTACGAGGACCGTACGCTACGTTATCATATACTGATTTCGGGAACGGGTTTGGTTGTTGGAATACCATTCCGACCGATGTACGTAAATCTTCTACTTTATATCCACGGTCGAAGATGTTCCGACCATGATACAAGATTTCACCATTCGTCCGAACAGATGGTACGAGTTCTACCATGCGATTCAACGTTTTAATGAATGTTGATTTCCCGCATCCAGATGGTCCGATGATGGCCGTAACTTCATTCTTTTTAATATCGAGGTTGACGTCAATCAAAGCTTGATCTTCGCCGTACCATAGGTTCAAATTATTGACGACATAAGCGCTATCTTTTTTCATCTCAGTAGTTGTCGGTTCTGTCGTTGTTGTGTTCACGTTTTGATCTCCTTTATTGAGCTCTTGTTGTTTCATCATCTCGAGCTTCCTCCTCATTCATCTGCAAAAACGACTTAATGTCGGTTCGTATATTTGTTTCGGATATAAATCGCTACAGAGTTCATCGCAATGAGCATCGTCATGAGTACGATGATTCCTGCCGCAGCCAAGTTTTGGAATTCTGCTTGCGGTCGACTCGTCCAGTTATAAATCTGGATTGGGAGCGCCGTAAAGTCAGAGAAAATACTGCTTGGTGTTGTTGAAATAAATGTTGCTGCGCCGACCATGATCAACGGTGCTGTTTCACCAATTGCACGAGACACGGCTAGAATGATTCCTGTGATAATCCCAGGAATCGCTGACGGCAAGACGACATTGAACGTGGTCTGCCATTTTGAAGCACCTAGCGCTAAAGAAGCGTGTCGTAACTCCATTTTGACTGCCCGTAAAGCTTCTTGTGAAGCTACAATGACAATCGGTAAACTCATGAGTCCGAGCGTTAACGCACCTGCCATAACCGAGTTCCCTAATTCCATGACTCGGACGAATATCGTCAGACCGAGCAATCCGAAAACGATTGAAGGGACACCAGCCAAGTTCGAAATATTGACTTCGATAAATGAAGTCATTCGATTCTTCGGTGCGTACTCTTCTAGGTAGATGGCTGCACCGACACCGATGACGAACACCATTGGTACGATCAATAACATTAACCAAAATGATCCGATCAATGCAGGATATAGACCAGCATCTTCAGGGCGACGTGACGGGAAGTTACGTAAGAAATCAAGGTCGACCCAGCCCGCCCCTTTTGAGACGATGTCATAAATCAAAGTCGATAAGACGACTAATGCAAAGACGAGTCCTGCCAAAAAGACGTATTTGAAAATTTCATTCAGTTGTAAACGGCGTTTGATTCGTTCAGACACCGTTTCACGATCCATCAGGTTCTTCGTATTCTTGAACTCACTGTTCGGTAAAGCCATATTAGTACTCCTCTCTGAAGCGGCGCGTCACCCAGTTTGCGAACAAGTTCATCAATAGAGTGAAGACGAACAATAACGCACCGACCGCATAGATACTGTAATATTCGATTGTGCCGTAACCTGCGTCACCTTTTGCGATTTGAACGATATATGCTGTCATCGTCTGAATCGCATTGAGCGGATTGAACTCGAAGTTCGGTTGCGACCCACCCGCAATCGTTACAATCATCGTCTCCCCAATCGCACGGCTCATTCCGAGAACGATTGAAGCAATGATTCCAGACGTCGCTGCCGGCATAACGACCTTCGTGGCCACTTCAAGACGCGTTGCACCAAGACCAAGCGCACCATCTCGAATTTTCTTCGGCACCGCACTCATCGCATCTTCAGAAATCGAAGCGATCATCGGTATAATCATGATCCCGACGACAATACCAGGACTAAGCGCATTGTAAATTTGAAGTCCTGGAATCAACGCTTGCAAAATCGGTGTGATGAATGACAACGCGAAGAAACCGAATACGATGGTCGGTACACCTGCCAACACTTCTAAGATCGGCTTTAATACTCGACGCGCTCGCTCCGAAGCGTACTCACTCAAATAAATCGCAGACGCCAGTCCAAGCGGCACTGCAACGATCATTGCAATCACAGTAATTTGGAGTGTTCCCATCACAAGGGCCCATACCCCGAAGCGCTGGTCTGCACTAAGCGGGTACCATTCTGTCGTTCCTAAAAATTCAGCGACAGGCACTCGTTCAAAGAACTTAAATAGCTCAAAGCCAAGTGTGAACGCAATACCGATTGTGGTGACGACCGATACGAATGCGCTCAAGAATAATAAGAACGGCATGATTTTATCAAACACGTTCGTCGTACTATATTTCTTTTGTTTATTTTGTTGAATCATCTCTCGAATCGAGAGCTCTTTGTTTGGTTCATTCATCTCGTGTATCGCTCCCTACCTCTTCATACTAGAAAGCATGGCGAGAAGGTGAGAGTTACCCTCACCTTCTGCCACGTATCATTTTATTCTCCAGCGATCTCATCGATCATCTTCATGTTTTCGTCGTAACGCGCTTGCTCCATTTTTACGTAACCAACCTCTTCAGAAAGGTCAGCTGCATTTTCGTTCATGAAGCGTGCGAAGTCAGCTACTTGCTCTTTGTCTTTCAACGAAGCGTTGTTAACATACGTGTAAATTTCACGTGAGAGCGGGTAAGACAAATCGTTGATTGTGTCATGTGTCGGCTCTACTCCTTCAACATTCAAGGCACGAAGTGTGTCTTGGTTCTCGAGGTAGTAAGCAAATCCGAAGAATCCGATTGCACCTTCTGTCCCAGCTACACCTGTTACGAGTACGTTGTCATCTTCAGACAATTGTGCGTCTTGACGAATATCTGTCTCATCAAGAACTTTCTCGTCGAAGAAATCGTACGTACCTGAATCTTTACCTGGTGCGAAGAATGAGATTTCCTCATCTGGCCAGTCTGAGCGAACATCTTTCCACGTTTTCACGCTCGTATCTGTCCACATCTTATTCAATTCTTCAATCGTGATATCTTGAGCCCAATCGTTCGCCGGGTTCACAACGAGTGAAAGACCATCAAGTGCGACTGAGAGTTGTGTAAATTCCACACCATTTTTCTCAGCTTCAGCTGCTTCTTCTTCTTTGATTTCACGTGATGCGTTCGAGAAGTCTGTCTCTCCCGTCACGAAGCGTTTGAAGCCACCACCCGTACCAGAGACACCGACCGTCACTTCAACTTCTGGTTGTTCAGCTGAATATTCTTCTGCGACTGCTTCCATGATTGGGAATACAGTTGATGATCCGTCCATGACGACTTTTCCTGAGAGCGCATCGCCTTCAGCAGCGCCACCTTCTTCATTGTTCCCACAGGCTGCACCTACGAGTGCGACCGAAGTGATTGAAGCGAGTAAAGCTGATTTTTTCATCCAAGACATTTGTGACGTCCTCCTTGAGTTTGCTTTGATTTTTGTTGTGGATCTGTTGTTCTGTCCTACAATTAATATCCTAATGAACTTCTATTAACGAGAAATAAACGGAACGTAAAAGAATTGTAAAGACAAAAAAAGAAGTCACCGAAGTGACTCCTTTCATTGAAGCATTGCATTCACATCTTCTAAGTTAAAGTAAGCTTTCATAATATCGTGCGCGACACGTGTATTGATTCCTTCCGCTTCAAGTCCAGGCATGATAATCGCCCATGCGATTTCAGGATCATCAAATGGCGCCCAACCTACGTGGTTTGAGTTAAGCGTCTTTATTGGTTCCCCTTTTGCATTACGTTTCGCCTGACCGTCTGCACCTTCAGCAATTGCCTGTGCTGTTCCTGTCTTACCGGCCGCAGTCATCCCTGTCTGTTGCAAAATCCGAGATGAACCAGATGAAGATTCAACCCCTTGACGATATCCTTCACGAACCCGCTCAATATACTCGTCTTGAATATCGACTTTATTTAACGCGTTCGGTTGGAACGTGCTGACGACTTGTTTATTGTTTTCATCGAGCGAACCTGGCTCAATGATTTCTTTTAGTAAATGCGGCTGAATGCGATAACCGCCATTCGCTAAGGTAGACGTATATTGTGCCAATTGAATCGGCGTGTACGAGATATACTGTCCGATCGACATATCCATGAGGAGCGTGACACGGTCGGGAACGCTACGGAATCCGATTGACTCGAACGGTAAATCAATTCCCGTCTCGATTCCGAGTCCGAACTGTTTATAGTAATGTTCCATCGTTTCAAATGCCTGTGTGACGTTTTCCCCGACAATTTGTCCGGTCGAATAATAGTCAGCCAAACGTAACGCAATCTGGAACATATAAATGTTTGATGACATCGCAAGTGCATCTAAATCGTTAATGTTCCCCATATTACGGTAAGAGGCTTTGGTCGACGATCCGATTTTAATTGGCGCGTCATAAATATATTCTCCCGGCTCGACGACGCCTTCTTCAAATCCATAAGCGACCGTCGCCCCTTTGATGGTTGACCCGATTTGGCTGGCACGGAGCACGGTACCTGTCGAGACATCTTTGAACTCGTTCGTCTCTAAATCAAGCTCTTGCCCTGACAAAGCGAGGAGTTCACCCGTCTGCGGGTTCATGACGACAGCAAACGCTCGGTCGAAATGAGGGCTTCCCGAACGTCCGGCCCGAATCGCTTTTTTCAAAATCTCGTCGACTTCCTTTTGGAATTCAATATCAGTCGACAACACGATATCTTTCCCCGGGTTCCCGCTCACGCGAGTCGGTTCCCCGACCGGTTCACCTTTATACGTCGTGAACACATCGTATGCAGGCGTTCCGCGAAGGACGTCTTCATATTGTTGCTCCAAGTAGGACGTCCCGACACGGTCGTTCAGTCCATATCCTTTCGCCTGATAAGAAGCTCGTTGTTCGGCCGGGATTTGACGATAGCTTCCTAAGAAACTCTTGAACGTCTCATCGAACGGATATTCCCGTTGATAGTATGGCTCAACGCTCACACCTGGCAACATTTCTAAGTTTTCTTCAATGACTGCCATCTCTTTCGGGCTTGCGCCGATTTTGATGACTTGTGGGTCGAGCGCATAGCCGCTCTCCATATTATGTTTAATGGCGATGATTTCTTCTGTCGCATCATCGAACGTGATCTCTTCTTCTGTGATGGAGTCGAGTAGGAGCCGGTCTACATCTTGGTTGGACAAGGCAACCCGCTCATCTTCCGGTAACTCCTCCAACAATGCTTGCGTACGTTCTTGTGCGAGTTCTGGATTTGTTGCAATCCAGTAATCTTTACGGTCTCGTTCCGTCATTTTGCGATCTTCTTTCGGAATATCGACGATTTCTGACAACTTTTTGGCGACATCTAAGCGTTCATCCGCTTTCGTCACCTGCGAACGACGGTACATGATCGAGTAGTTTGAAATCGTATCCGCGAGCACTTGACCGTTACGGTCATAAATCTTCCCTCGCGGTACCTCGTATTTAATCTTACTTGACTCAGTTTTTTGTACTTCACGTGCAATCAATTCCCCATTCACGATTTGAACGACGCCTAATCGAAAGATTAAGGTCGCAAATAGAACGAAGACGATGAAAAATAACAAATTTAAACGTAACGGTAAGTGGTTTCGCCGTTTCTTCGGCACTTTCACACGATTTTTTGCCAAGTCCGTTATCTCCTTCCACAATCGATTCCCTCTATAGTATAGCGTACACGGTCATCTACTATTTTGTCCGTTTTTCACTATATCATAATTTGTTTACAAATTAATGAAAGACACAAAAAAACCCGAGACTCTATGAAGAATCTCGGGACAAACGACTTATTTTGCGTCAGCGTACAATTTCGCAACATAATCCCAGTCGATGACGTGGAAGAATGCATTGATGTAGTCAGGACGACGGTTTTGGTAGTTCAAGTAGTAAGCGTGCTCCCAAACGTCAAGTCCGAGGATTGGCGTAACGCCTTCCATGATCGGTGAATCTTGGTTTGGTGTAGATGTCACTTCGAGTTTGCCGTTCTTCACGACGAGCCATGCCCATCCTGAACCGAAACGAGTAGTTGCAGCTTTTGTGAACTCGTCTTTGAATGCATCAAAGCTACCGAACGACTCGTCGATTGCAGCAGCGAGATCGCCTGAAGGAGTCCCGTTCTCGTTTTTCTTCAAGAGTTTCCAGAAGAACGAGTGGTTCCAGTGGCCGCCACCATTGTTACGGACAGCAGTTTGAATGTCAGCAGGAAGCGAATCGATTTTTTGAAGCAAGTCTTCGAGTGAAGAGTACTCCACGTCTTTTCCTTCGAGTGCATTGTTTACGTTTGTGACGTAAGTGTTGTGGTGTTTCGTGTGGTGGATTTCCATCGTGCGTGCGTCAATGTGTGGTTCGAGTGCATCATATGCGTAATCAAGTTGTGGTAATTCAAATTTAGCCATTACTAAAATCCCCCTTAAAAAGTGTTTTGAACAACGTTCGTTATAAATGTAACAGATTTGTGACGGTCGACTCAATTGTAATGCTTCACTCTACATCTTCTTCTGGTAACGCCCAGACTGAAATAGATCCCGCCGCCACTTTAAATACCCCAAATCCTTCATCATCAATCTCAATTTTATCTTCACGTGTATTCGTCAAGTCGACCCATGTTTCGCCAGCTCGCTCTTCCCCGACAAACATTTTCTTTTCAGCTTCATCTGAAGTTGAGATGAGAACGGCACATCCTGAACGCTCGATCTCCTCCACACCTTTGCGTACCCAGCCGATAACGTTTGCATCATCAAAGTAATCATCCTGTTCCCCATAAGCCTTTTCCCGACGAGCATAAAGAAGCGTGTCAATGGCGAGCTTCATCCCATCAGTCGGGTGAGGTCCGTCAATGCCGTAGTAATCCCCGTAGAAGACACATGGATAGCCATCTTTACGAAGCAAGACGAGACCGTATGCGATTTGCTTGAACCAATCTTTTACCCACGACTCGAGTGCCTCTTCCGGTTGCGAATCGTGATTGTCTACAAACGTCACTGAATGGAGCGGGTGTGACTGAACGAGCGTATCATCAAAAATGGTACGCATATCGAATGCGGCCCCTTCTTCTGACGCCTGATGTAATTTATAGTGGAGCGGAACATCGAATAAATCGACGTGGTAATCGATGTTATCGAGGAATTCACGGCATGCGTCCAAATCAGACTTCCAAAACTCTCCGACGAAATAGAATTGATCGCCTTTCTCTTCCCGCATCGTTTGACTGAACTCTTTCACGAAATCATAGTTGATATGTTTGATTGCATCCAATCGGAAGCCGTCACATTTCGTTTCCTCAATGAACCATTTACCCCAGTTCAAGACTTCTTCCCGAACTTCAGTATGATGATAATCGATGTTTGCGAACATCAAATAGTCATAGACACCGAATTCGTCATCGACATTGTCGTTCCATCTTTTGTTTTCTCCAACAATAAAGAAGATACCAGAACGATCTGTCGCCGCATCATAGTCGGTACCGTTAAAATGTGTGAAGTCCCATTTAAATGTAGAATACTTCCCATCACGAGCTTCATAATCAAACTTAGTCCATCCTTCGATTTCAAAAGGTTCTTCTGAAAGAACTTTCGTACGATCATTCTGATCCACTTCGAGCACTTCGAACTTCTCGGTCGCGTCTGCTCCTGCTTTATGGTTCATGACGACATCCATATAAATTTGCATCCCGAGTTCTTGCTGACAATAGGTTGTCGCTTCAAGAAGCTCTTTTTTCGTTCCGTATTTCGTGGCAATCGATCCTTTTTGATCGAACTCACCTAAGTCATATAAGTCATAGATGCCATATCCTGTGTCTTCGCCGCTTTGTCCTTTTGTGACAGGTGGTAACCAAAGCGCCGTAATCCCAGCTTTATTTAAATCTTCCGCTCTCTCTTTTAACCGCTTCCAATGTTTTTGATCCGCTTCGACATGCCATTCAAAAAACTGCATCATGGTGTGATTTCGTTCCATTTTGTCCGCCTCATTTCATATTTTTCAAAAAACAAAATGCTAACGACTATTTACCCACGAATTTTAGATTGAAAACAAAAAAACAACTTTCACAAAATGAAAGTTGTTTAAAATGGACCCTGTAGGACTTGAACCTACGACCGGACGGTTATGAGCCGTCTGCTCTAACCAGCTGAGCTAAGGGTCCTTATAAGTAGCGGCGGAGGGAGTCGAACCCACGACCTCACGGGTATGAACCGTACGCTCTAGCCAGCTGAGCTACACCGCCATGTTGTTATACAGTAATAATATACTGAATTTGCTCCATACTGTCAAGGGAAATTCCTTTCCATTGAAAAGAAAAGCACTCCAACACGTAGTTGGAGTGCCTCATCTTTATACCGTCACTTCGTTTGCATCTTCGAGTGTGATTTCCGTGATGTTCATAGCATGGTCACCGATACGCTCAAGGTTTGAGAGCATGTCGACGAAGAACATACCTGCTTGTCCATCACAAGCACCCGTGTTCAAACGAACAACGTGATTTTTACGGAATTGACGCTCGAGCATGTCGAGTTTCGCTTCCATTTCGATGACTTTACGTGCTTCAACCATGTCACCGCTCGCTAACGTCTGAAGTGATTTCTCTAACGTTTCGCGTGTGAGGTCATACATTTCAGTCAATTCTTTTTGAGCATCTGCTGAAAGTGTCACTTTCGTAGCAGTCTTATAGTCAATCAACTCAATGATGTTTTCAACGTGGTCACCGATACGTTCGATGTCGTTGATTGCATGCATGAGCGTCTTGTGCTCTTGTGATTCTTGCTCAGTCAAATCAACCGCAGCCAATTTCACAAGGTAATCTGTAATTTTCGCATTCAACGAGTTTAACGCTTCTTCGATATGCGCAGACTTTTCAGAGTGCTTCTTATCTCCTGTTGTCAAATAGTTGCGCGCTTCGTCGAGACCAAGTTTTGCGAAATCTCCCATGCGGATGACTTCGTATTTCGCTTGTTCCACTGCAATCGAAGGAGATTGCTGAATGAAGATTGGGTCCAAGTGCTGTGCTTTCGTATCGACGATTGAATCCTCACCAGGAACCAATTTCGTTACGATCCAAGCAATCGTTCCAATGAACCAGAATTGGACGAATGTGTTGACGACGTTAAACGTTCCGTGAGCGAATGCAATTTGCATCTTGTCTTCAATTGCCAAGAAGTCTGTAATCCAATAAATATAGTTTGTGAACGGAATCAACAAGATCATGAAGATTGTCGTTCCGATTAAGTTAAAGATAACGTGTGCTGCAGCTGCGCGACGTGCGGCAACCGATGCACCGATTGATGCTAAAATGGCAGTGATTGTCGTACCAATGTTGTCACCAAACAATACTGGAAGAGCGGCATCCAAGTCGATTGAACCACCTGCATAGAGCTCTTGCAAAATTCCGATTGTTGCAGAAGATGACTGGACGATAACTGTAAATACTGTACCGACAATGACACCGAGGAACGGATTGTCACTCATTGATTGCGTCAAGTCAATGAAATACTCACTTGAGCGGAGCGGACGCATGCCGTCTCCCATCAACTCAAGACCGTAGAACAATGCACCAAGTCCAAAGATGACTTGTCCAAGATGTTGGTAACGCTCTTTCTTAAAGAAGAAGAGTAAGACTGCACCGATTGCAATCATCGGGAGTGAATACTCACCGACATCGAATCCGATGATAAATGCCGTCACCGTTGTACCGATGTTTGCCCCCATGATGACCCCGATCGCTTGACGGAGTGTCATGAAGCCGGCGCTAACAAGTCCGACCGTAATAACGGTTGTACCTGAAGAAGATTGAATCAATACAGTAACGATAATCCCGGCGAGTACACCAAGGAATGGATTCGTTGTATACTTATCTAGGATGTCGCGCAGGCGATTCCCTGCAGACTTTTGGAGTCCGTCTCCCATCGATTTGATCCCGAAGAGGAAGATCCCTAGACCTCCAAAAAACATGAATAACATTTCTTGCAAATTGTATTCCACGATTTTTGTACTCCTTTTAATTAAGAATTGGTTGGATTTGCTTGGTTTTTAATGCCCTACTCATTATGCCTTCATCGGCATCTTCATGTAAACACGTTTTATGTAAAAGTTTTATTAAAACACTGTACTAATTTTAATGATTTTAAGGATGTTGTAATATAACAGATTGGAGTTTTTAGCATGTTGTCCACCATTTTTACATTTATTCGAACGAGCGTAGTGCCGTCAAAACGAGCCCTCCGTCTCCGCCTCGCTCCACTTCACGCCTATATGGGAGCCACTTTTGTGTTGACGTTACTCATTACCGTCTTGGACTTTATTGTGATTCGTCCTGACTTTTTCATTCCGATGTGGCTCTTCTTACACGGATTCGCCATCTTCTTTTTCTATTTAATCTGGGTCGCTTTCATGGCTTTATATGTTCAATTATTTACAAGAGTCTATTCCAAAAACATGTGGGCTTACCGCCAAGCTTGGCCATACGCAGTGTCGATGACACTCGTTCCAACGATTTTATTAGTGATTTTGTATCACATGAACCCTTCATTGATATCGATTGGCTTTGTGATTGGACTTGGATATATCACCTATCCATTAACAAAAGTACCTCAAAAAAAACAACGACGAGCGTCTTCGTGAACGCTCGTCGTTGTTTTTTATTTTGGTGAAAGATCCTCAAGCGTTCGATTTAACGCTTCGCTTTGGTCTTCTAAATCTGCGCCTGCTGAACGTAAGGCAGATTGAACGTATGACCATCGATCGACTCCCTCGCTCAGCTCTCCTAATTTTTGTTCAAGTAACGAACTGATTTCTCGTAGTTGCTCATTTGATTCGATTAAGTGTAAAAGCTGTCTACCTGTGTGTGAGGTATGATCCGTAATGGTTTGTAACTCACCTAACTGCACTTTGATTTCGTGATCAATCGTTCCAATTCCGCTCTCTACTCGTGAAACGGCATCTTTTAATCCATGTACTTGATTGATAAAGTCATTGACTTCCACTAACAAATCCTTTCGCTCCTCGTTCAGCGCTTCGATTGCATGTACCGCGAGAAGTGTCGCTTCATTTGTCATTTTCGCTAAGTTCCCCACCTCACTGGCAACAACAGCAAATCCTTTCCCATGCTCGCCCGCTCTTGCCGCTTCGATTGATGCGTTTAGCGATAACATCTTTGTGGCTGCCGAAACCGAGAGGATACTCTTCAGCGCTTCATCCGCTTTTGACGAGTTGGCTTCGCTTTCGATTAGTTTTTGCTGAATATTTCCCACTTGGTGTTCAACATACTCACTTGCGTTTTTGACAGAAGAAAATGTTTCAAGTTCTTCATGTAAAATGGACTTCAAGCGATTCCCCCGCTCATCGACACTGTCCATTTGACGTCCAAGCATTTCGATTTGTTCGGTGACTTCCTTCATTTTTGATGTAGAGTCGCTCGTTACCATCTGATACGAATCACTCGTATGTTCTACAGTGGTTGCGACTTCTTGGAACTGTTCCACTTGATGATGACTATTCATCAATTCCCGTTTAAAGACAGGAAGACTTTGATGGAACGCATTTGCCGTCTTCCCCATCATTTCCATAGATTGATTCCATAAATGAATGAATATATTGAACTCGGTTTCGAGAATATGAATCTCCTTTGATTTTGCTCCGAGTGACACATCATCGAATCGGCGCGATTCTACGGCATGACGCAATGAATTGGCAAGTATACTCAACGGTCTGACTTCGCGCTGAATCAATCGTGTAAATAGGATTGCCATCCCAATCATCGAAATCAATAAGATATAAATGATCAATCGTCGTAGCTCATTCATCGGACCAAGTGTCGATTTTTTCGTTACGACGAGAACATAATCCGCTTTTAACTCAGGAATGGAGATAGATGCCATTAAGTATCGCTCCGTTTCTGTCACTTCCGGTTTCGTCTTCGATGCGACTTTCTCCAAGGTTTCTGTTCTCTCCATCCCTTTTGGTCCACTCAATTGCTCAATAGACTGTCCACGCACTAAAAATTGTGCGGCTTCGAATTCATCCCCCGATAGAATAGAAGCTTGTTGCATATAAGTAGATTTTAATGAACGATTCAGTTGCTTCTCGTTTGCAACGTATGCACTGTAGGATGTCTTTACCGCTTCTCGCATGACCGTGACTTCCCGGACGAGACGTTGCTCGATTTCTGCGGACAAGAGTTGTTCAGACTTTAATGCGAACCAACCAAACGTCATGATAAAGACTAGTAAAATAACCGGCATGAGCGTCCATTGGAGGCGGTGTGCCATTTTATAATGTCGATTCGGTCGATTGTTTTCTCTCGCTTCCTTCATTTGATTCCGTTTGAAGCCCCATTTCATATGTTGCCACCTCTTTTTCTATTCTCGCCTTTATATCGGTCTTGAGACGGTGGAAAATTATGAAGTAGATGTTAAGATAACGTTAGAGTTTGTAAAGAGCACACATCCATTACGCATCCTAGATGCTTTTTCACATTCTTTTCGTTATGATAATGAAGAAACCTTATTTTCTTAAATCGATTGGAATCTTTCCAAAAGAAGGAGATTACGTATATGTCAGAAATTTTGCATCGTTCATTAACTCGTCCGATTCGCGTCGGTAATTTGATTATCGGAGGATCGAACGAAGTCGTCATTCAATCTATGACTACAACAAAAACTCACGACGTCGAGGCAACTGTCGCCGAGATTAAGCGTCTAGAAGAAGCTGGGTGTCAGGTTGTTCGCGTGGCATGTCCAGACGAACGTGCAGCTGACGCACTCGCTGAAATCAAGAGCCGCATTAACATCCCGCTCGTTGTCGATATTCACTTCGATTACAAGCTTGCCCTAAAAGCCATCGAAAGTGGCGTTGATAAAATTCGAATCAACCCAGGTAACATCGGTCGCCGGGAAAAAGTAGAAGCGGTCGTAAACGCCGCGAAGGCAAAAGGAATTCCGATTCGAATCGGTGTCAATGCCGGGTCACTCGAGAAACAATTCCTTGAAAAGTATGGTTACCCGACTGCACAAGGAATGGTCGAGAGTGCGATGCACCACGTGAAAATTCTCGAAGATCTCGGATTCTATAACACAATCATTTCACTCAAAGCTTCTGACGTGAACTTGGCGCTTGAGGCGTATACGCTCGCTGCGAAGACGTTTGATTACCCGCTCCATGTCGGGATCACAGAATCAGGTCCACTTTTCTCTGGTTCACTTAAATCAGCAGCAGGACTTGGGGCAATCCTCTCACTCGGAATCGGTTCAACGGTACGAGTATCACTTTCAGATGATCCAGTCGAAGAGGTAAAAGTTGCGAAAGAAGTGCTCAAGTCATTTGGTCTTGCAGCAAATGCCGCAACATTAATCTCCTGTCCGACATGTGGTCGAATCGAAATCGATTTGATCTCGATCGCGAAAGAAGTAGAGGAATACATCCAAAACATTAACGTCAACATTAAAGTTGCTGTTCTTGGTTGCGCGGTAAACGGCCCTGGTGAAGCACGTGAGGCTGACATCGGTATCGCCGGTGCCCGCAATGAAGGTCTTCTTTTCCGCCACGGTAAGATTATCCGTAAAGTTCCTGAAGCAACAATGGTTGAGGAATTGAAAAAAGAAATCGACGCGATTGCTGCTGAGAAGATCGCTGAACGCGAGCGCGAAGAACAAGAGCTTGCCAATCAATCAAACTAATGAATCACCTTACCCGCACGGTTGCAACCGTGCGGGTTTTTGATAGAATAGAGGGCATGTGAGGAGGAGTGATGAGATGCGAATCGGCATTGATTTAGATGGGACCGTAACAGACCCTAGAAGTTGCTTTATATATATGAATGAATCACTTGGGTATTCCATTGATTATCATCGTGCGACGGAGTATGAGCTGCATACTTACACCACGATGGGACAGCATGAGTTTTGGAAGTTTATGATTGAAGAAGGACATGAGGAAGCAATCTATCGTCGATCCCTTCCCCATTCCGATGTATTGGACGTATTATGGGAGTTGAAACAACAACATCACCTTCACTACGTCACTGCAAGAAGCGAGGCGGTTCGTCCTGTCACAGAAGAATGGATTACGAGTCACCGACTTCCACTCGATTCACTCGTGATGACCGGATCACACGATAAAATCAATGTCGTCAAAGACTTGTCACTCGAATTATTCATGGAGGACCGTTATGAAAATGCGGTATCGATCCACGAAGAAACGTCTATCCCCGTCCTATTGTTCGATGCACCTTACAATCGGAAAGTGCTACCTGAAGGTGTGACACGTATCTCAACATGGCGTGAAGCGCATCACCAGATTGCGCATATCGAAAAACAAATAGTTCTTAACCAACGCTAAAAGGCAATCCCGTTCAGCTAACGGGATTGCCTTTTTTAATTAGATGCGGCCGAGTTCTTCAATCACGTCACTTGCGAGTACACTTGCTGGATGAATCGTTTGACTGATCGATTTGGCTGCGAGCGCGTGCCAAAGGACTGCTTGTTCATTTGGTGACCATGACCCACCTTCTCTCGCCCATAACGCGAGCAAAATCCCTGTTAACACGTCGCCGCTCCCTCCTTTGGCTAAGGCAGAGGCTTCCACTGTATTGACCGCGCCTGTTCCATCGGGTGCCACGATAAGGGTATACGTCCCTTTTAAAATCAGGTGGACACGGTGCTCTATTGCAAATTCGGCAGCAATGGTGAAACGGTCACTTTCAATCTCTTCAACTGATCGACCTGTCAATTTAGAAAATTCACCAGGGTGCGGCGTGAGGATGAGCGGTCCTCGTGCTTCAAGTCGCTTAGTCGATAGTGCACCCGCGTCAACGATGACGGGGCACGATTGCCGAGTCACTTGTTGCCAAATCAAGTCCAAACCCTCGCCTTCCACCATTCCAGGACCGATTGCAATCGCGTCGTATGTTTTTTCTAAACGGTCCGTATGTTGGTCGTACATCGCTTCGGGTAACGTCGAAATGAGAGGACTTGCCTCCCTTGGAATCGAGAGGTTTAACAAGCCAATCCCGGAACGAAGTGCTGCGCGACCCGCCATAAATGGGGCTCCGAGGAGATGACGACTCCCCCCAATCAATATGCCGTGCCCATAATCCGTTTTATGACTGAATCGGTCTCTCTCTAAAAGCGATTGATCAAAATCAGATTCGGTCAATACGTTCCAGTCCGATGTATGCGGGAGCCCGATATCGATTCGTTCGAGCTGTCCAAAATAAGGTGCAGTACGGTTTAAAAAAGCTGTCCGCTTATAGCCATGTAAAGAATAAGTACGGGCCGCCTGAACAGCCAGACCATCAAACTCACGAGCGTGGTCACTCGGCATACCGGAAGGAACGTCAATCGACAATACCTCTGCCGATTGTTCATTGATCCATTCAATGACGTCTCTCGCTTTTCCTGAAACGGGTCCTGAGAGTCCGACACCGAACAACGCATCAATGATGACGTCCGTAGCAATCGGTTGCTCAATAATTTGAACGAATGATGCCGCATAAGTCGCGTGTGTCGATGCCGCCTCAGATTTACTTTCACCGAGTGGTGACCAAACGCTCACGTTGTGACCTTTCACCGCAAGTTCTCTCGCGACAACCCATCCGTCTCCGCCGTTATTGCCTTTCCCACAAATCACTAGAATCGTTGAAGAAGAGTCTATCTGCATCTTCGGCATGATTGCCGAAGCCGCTCGTTCCATCAATACTGTCTCGGGCATCCCGTTTTGACTGGCGGTTTGATCGATCTGTTTGATTTCTTTCGCTGTGTAAATCATCTGACTTCCCCCTTTCGATACAAAAAAGGGATTGAATCAATTCAATCCCTTTTGCTTACATTCTTTACAATACCCATATATCTCAAATTTATGATCGACCACTTCAAATTCAGGATCCACTGTCTCTACAAAACGCATCGGACACAAATCAAGTAGTTTTGTCTTTCCGCAACTTCGACAAATCAAATGGTGATGATGGTGCGATGCGCTACATGTGACGCGAAACGACTTTTCACCTTCAAGCTCTGTCGCTTCGAGTAGCCCTTCCTCAGCAAAAGATTTGAGGTTTCGATAAACTGTATCAAAACTCATCGTCGGATGCTTATCGCGCATGTATTCCAGTACGTCTTTGGCGCTGACATAGCGATCTTCTTCAGAGAGAAAGGCGTACATCTCAAGACGTTTCGGCGTAACCTTTAAAGAAGTTGCACGAAGACGATTCAATTGTTCAGTCTCATTCATGTTGTACCTCCTTTTTCCTGAAACTCATCACTTTCTCAAGAATCATGACACCCGCCAAGATACCGACCGCGATCAACACGATGACCCCACCTGGTGCGACATCAAGGTCGTAAGCAAGGACAAGTCCACCGATTGTCGCAACTTCACCAAAGATGATGGACCAAAGGATTGTCTGTTTGAAACTTGAGGTGAAACGTAACGCCGCTGCGACAGGTAGCGTAATCAAACTTGATACGAGAAGCGTACCGACGATTCGCATACTGACAGCGATGACAAGTGCCACGATGAACATGAACAATAGATGGAGCAATGTGCTCGGAAGTCCCGAGACTTTCGCTTGTTCTTCATCAAATGACAAGAACAATAACTGTTTATAGAAGATAAAGATTACAAGGACCGTTAAGATCGCCACACTGACAATCAAGGTGATATCTGACTGACTCACTGCGGAGATTGATCCAAATAATAACGTCGACAAATCCACGGAGAACCCTCTAGAGAGCGAAATGAAAATAGCACTCAGTCCCATCCCAGCTGACATCATGATGGGAATCGATAATTCTTGAAAGTGAACATATTTACTTCGTAACCAATTGAGTCCGAGGGCCGCCAATACCGAAATCAACGTTCCCATATAGAGCGGATTGAGATCAGCGAACAAGGCGATGTATTGCCCGAGAAACAAGCTGAATGAAATACCGGCAAGCGTCATATGGGACAGGGCATCAGCAATTAAGCTCATTCGTCTGACGACGATAAACGAGCCGATGAGCGGTGCTGTGAAACCAATGACAAGCGCTGCAATGAACGCATAACGTAGAAAACTGTATGTCCAAAGGTCTGCAATCATGTTGTACCCTCATGGACAAGCACTTTCACGGGATATGGCTTAATGGATGACGCCAGTTCACCGAGCTCGCTATATTCTCGAAGACCACAATTACACGCCAAACGCCCACGGTCGAGATGGACGACTTTCGTGACGAGGTCCGTCACGACGTTTAAATCGTGGGTGACGAGGACGAACGTACACGTCGTGTGTTCCCTGAGCATATGCAACACTTCATAAAAGTCTTGTAAGTGTTTCTGGTCCACACCAACCGTTGGCTCATCTAAAATCAATAAATCAGGTTGATTGACCATTGCCCGCGCGATAAAGACGCGTTGTTGTTGACCTCCTGACAAGTCCCCAATTTTACGATGGCGGAACTGCCACATGTTGACCGTCTCAAGCGCATTTTGAATCGCTGCCTGATCCTCCATTTTTAGACGCTTGAATAAACCGAGGCGGCCATATCTCCCCATCGCCACAACTTCTTCAACCGTAACCGGGAATCCCGAGTTAAATGAAGCCGCTTTTTGGGAAACGTAACTGATACGAGACTTATCTTTAAACTGCGAAATTGGCTTTCCGAACAGTTCAACGGATCCTTGTTGTGGTTGTAGTAAACCAAGAATCGTTCGAATCAATGTCGACTTCCCAGAACCGTTTTCTCCAACGATTGCGACGAAGTCCCCTTGTCGAATATCAATCGAAACTTGTTGTAAGGCCGGTGTCCCATCATAGTAATAAGACACATCGTTTAATTTGACGACGGATGCTGTCATCTAATCCCTTCTCTCATTTGATAAATCGTAATCATTTCTACTTTCTAGGCGTTTGTATTATACAGAATATCCGGCACGCCTTCAAGCGAGACCGTTTTCGTTAATCAAAATGTTTTAAATTCACGTAAATCATATGTTCGTCCAAAACCTTGTCGATTACACTAAAGATATGAAGGGGATGGTTTTATGGAAAAGAAACTTGCAGTCATCGATATCGGATCCAACTCGATTCGGAATGTCATCTTTGAAGTCAACGAGGAAGGACAATATTTCGAGCGCCTAAACGTGAAAGAAGTAGCTCGTTTATCTAGTCATATTAGTGACTCGAATGAAATGACAGAGGACGGAGTCGCTGCTTTGATCGATACGCTTCGGCATTTTAAAGAATTGAACGATTATCATATCGTTACTGATGTTCTTCCTGTCGCGACAGCGGCCATCCGAAATGCAAACAATTCGGATGATATCTTACAGCAAGTGAAAAACGCCACCGGTATGACGATTCGCTTACTAAGTGATTACGAAGAAGCATTCTATGGGTACTCTGCCATTGTCAATTCGACATATGTTGAAGACGGTTACTCTGTCGATATCGGCGGGGGATCAATGGAAGTCACCTATTTCCAGAATCGTGAGCTTGTCTTTTATCATAGCTTCCCATTTGGAGCCGTCACCTTGACGAAAGAGTTCATGAAAGACGATACGATGACCAAAGACGAACGCAAAGCGTTGACCTCATACTTAAAGAAAGCATTTAAAGAAATCGAATGGTTAGAACCTCATGGCGTCCCGCTTGTCGGCGTCGGAGGAACAGCCCGTAACTTAGTTCGCGTCGAACAGACCATGTCGAATTTCCCACTTGAAGGAATCCATCAATATACGATTTCATCCGATCAACTCGAAGAAGTCGTGGATGAAATCGTCGACATGTCGAGTAAGCAACTCGGACGATTAGATGGATTGTCAAAAGATCGTGTCGACATCATCGCCCCGGCTGTCACAGCAATCGGCGAACTGGCGAAATATTTGAAAGTTCCGGAGTTCACGATGAGCAATAACGGACTTCGAGAAGGATTGTTTTATGAGAACTATTTACATGAGCATGATAAAGTGCGGTTTGCCGATGTGAAAGAAGAAAGCTTTCGACATTTTGAAAAACAATATGATGTGAACCCGACCCGCCACCAACACTTGATTCGATTGGCTCGTCAGCTGTATACCGGACTGATTGAAGAGAAGGCCATCAAACCGAAACCGTTCGAACCAGGTCTACTCGAGGGTGCTTGTCGTCTCGCTTATGTTGGGGAATATATCGACCATAACAATAAGAGCGACCACACGTTCCATTTGATCACGACGAATGATTTCAAAGGGTTGAATAATGAAGACCGGCTCGCACTCGCGCTTGTTACATCATTTAAATCAAAACGCGTGTTAGAACAACATATCGAGGCCTTTCCGAAGTGGTTTGACCACAAATTGTTGAAGAGTCTTGAATTGCTCGGTTCAATTGTCAAACTTGTCGATGCACTTGATTTGACTGAGCGCCAAATCGTCACGGACATCCACGTCTCTAGCTCAAAAGATGGTCTTACACTCTCATTAGATACGAACGGGTCTGCCCGCTTTGAGTTACAACGAAGCACTCGACACAAAAAACACTTAGAACGCGCAATCGACCAATCGATTGAGATTGTCTTGAACGAGGAGGAATAAACATGCCCGACTATACGTACGAACATTTCAACAATCGGGAACTTAGCTGGCTCGACTTCAACGAACGTGTCCTCGAAGAAGCGGTGGACGATCGTAATCCGCTCATGGAACGGCTGAAGTTTCTAGCAATCTTCAGTTCAAACTTAGATGAGTTTTACATGGTTCGTGTCGGAGGTTTGAAAGATGAGGTGCTTGCAGGATTTAATCGTCCAGAAGACAAGACAGGACTCACTCCGAAGCAACAGATTAAAGCTATCTCGATGCGTGCTCAAGAACTTGTCGAGACACAATATGCGACGTATAAGAAAATCACGAAACAGTTATCCAATCAAAACGTGCGTTTTTTGCGCACGAAACATTTGAACAAGACACAACAAGACTTCGTGAAAGAGTATTTCCGTACACACGTCTTCCCGGTTCTCACACCGATTGCCGTCGACGCCTACCGTCCTTTCCCGATGTTGTTATCAAAATCATTAAATATTGCCGTCGAAATCGCTTCGAATGGCGAAGGGAAAAAGCGACTCGCCCTCGTTCAAGTACCTTCCGTCCTCCCCCGTTATCTTGAACTGCCTACGGACGACGAGGAACATACCGATTTGATTTTGCTCGAAGATTTGATCATTCAATTTATCGATTCCTTATTTAAAGGGTTTGTCGTCGAATCGACGATGCCGTTCCGGATTACCCGTAACGCGGATATGCCTTTCCATGAGGAAGGGAGTCGCGATGTGTTGAAACAAATTGAAAAAGAGCTGAAAAAACGCCGCTATGGGGTCGCCATCCGGCTCGAAGTGCAGCAACGCTCATTACGAAAAGAACTGTTATTCATGCTTCAAGATGTGCTTGATTTGCACGACCGTGATATTTTCATTGTGGATGGTCCGATTGATTTGACCTTCCTGTTCGGTATATATAGTCAAATCGGGATAGAATATGACGACATGATCAATGAGACGTTGATCCCATTTATCCCGGAAGGTCTCGAATCCGGAAAAGATTTATTCCAAAGTATCGCCAAACAAGATTATCTTCTTCACCACCCGTACCACTCGTTCGATCCAATCGTACGATTCATCGTCCAAGCCGCTAAAGATCCGAACGTACTGGCGATTAAACAAACGCTGTATCGGGTCTCCGGTGACTCTCCGATCATCAAGGCCTTGACCGATGCGGCCGAGAGCGGTAAACAAGTGACCGTCCTCGTCGAATTGAAAGCACGATTTGACGAAGAGAAAAATATTCAATGGGCCAAACAACTTGAAAAAGCGGGCGCCCACGTCATTTACGGCTATAAAGAACTTAAGACGCATTCAAAAATCACACTCGTCGTACGTATTTTAGAAGGTGGTGTGTTGCAACGGTTCATTCACCTCGGAACGGGCAACTATAACGACTCCACGGCAAAACTGTACACGGATATCGGACTCTTGACGACAAACGAAGAGCTTGCCGAGGATGCCACGAACTTTTTCAACTGGCTATCCGGTTATGGAGAACGACCGTCTTGGCACCAATTCGAGACGTCACCTGATGATATGAAAGACTTCTTCCTCAACAAAATTGAAGATGAAATCAAATTACACGAGAAGTACGGGAACGGTAGAATCGTTGCGAAGATGAACTCGATTACAGATCGGGCCATCATCACAAAATTGTATGATGCTTCGTCCGCAGGTGTAAAAATCGACTTAATTATTCGAGGAATCTGTTGCTTACGACCAGGAATCAAAGGCGTCTCTGAAAACATTCGAGTCATCTCCATCATTGATCGGTATCTCGAGCACTCACGTATTTTTTATTTCTATCAAAACGGAAAAGAAGACTTGTACTGTTCTTCCGCAGACTGGATGACACGCAACATGAAGAAGCGAATCGAGATTCTCTTTCCAATCCTCAATGCATCGCATAAAACGTACATCAAAGATATGATGGCACTTCAACTTGTCGATAACGTGAAGGCGAGAAGACAACGTTCTGATGGTCGTTATGTATATGTAAAACGCGAAAATAATGAAGAAGAGATTCAGTCTCAAATTATCATTCATCAATATACCGGAGGGCGTTGGAACAACATTCCTAGCGTATTTGAACGAGAGCCTTCAAATTGGGCTGAGCGGGAAGTTTTACGACTCCGAGCTGAAAATGAGAAAATGACGGATGACTGATGTTAGACTTCTCAAAAAGAGAAAGTCATTGTATAATAAATGCGGTTCAGTCATTATAAAGCGCTTTCACCAGAAGAGACGGAGGAATTATACATGCAAGAAATTCTACTTTCATTACTCGCTGGCTTGATTTGTGGTGCCATCTTCACGGCACTCAAATTGCCATTGCCAGCCCCGCCTGTGTTACCAGGTGTCGTCGGAATCTTCGGGGTCTTCCTCGGGATGAAAGTATATCAATTCGTCGTGGCAAACTGGCCATTCTAAAAAAACGATGCCTCTCAGGCATCGTTTTTTTAGTCTAACGTATGAATCGCTTTATGACAGGTCGGACACACCCAAATCCCGTGGTCATCTTGAAGGTGATATTCCATCAGTTTCGATGCATCGTTTCCGTATCGTTCAAAAAGATTGATCTCACAAACTGAGCATGTTGTCACCGGAGCGTACGGGGCGACAAACTTCTCCCGAAACAAATGTGCTTCATAATTCTCTTTTGTCCATTTCGATGAGGGAACATGGTACCCATCCATCCATTTCTGATGAATCGATTCGTACGGTTCATCCGCTTCATACATCCCTATTTTCAAAAGCGGGTGGTGAAAATGAAGTTGGATTAAATCGACCAAACTGTACGTCGCCACTTCTTCCTTTTTAGCGCCAAGCCAGTATGGATCGTCAGGTTGCTCGATCAATTCCTCTAACAATACCTCTGCCTCTGCCACAATCCCATGTCCCACCACTTCGATGAACGCTGTCGGGGTCGTCACGGACCCTTTCACATAAACGGGACTCTGTTCAAGAAAATAGGTCGGGAATGCGTTCCAGACATCATATTGATTTGGATCGACCTGAAGGATTGCCATCGTTTATTGATGAGAAAGCGTGAAACGTTCACGCCATTCAGGATCAAATTGATTCGCACGGAACATCTCGATCTCTTGTTTATAAGGTGCCACTTTCGTTTTTTCACTAACCGGGATGTATGGCGTCTCTAAAATTTTTGGAAGGTGTGAAAATGCCTCATGATGAATGATTCGATTTAATGTATCGAACCCAATCTCACCATACCCGATATTTTCGTGCCGGTCTTTCCTCGCACCGCGCACGTTTTTTGAATCATTCACATGAATCACACCGAGACGGTCGAGACCGACGATTCGATCGAATTCTTCAATCACTCCGTCCAAATCACCGACTAAGTCGTATCCTGCATCATGTACGTGACACGTATCGAAACAGACAGAGAGACGGTCATTGTGTGTGACGCCGTCTATGATTGTCGCCAATTCTTCAAACGTCTTTCCGAGCTCGCTTCCCTTCCCTGCCATCGTCTCAAGCGCAATCTTTACTTGTTCGTCGCCAGTCAACACTTCATTCAGTCCTTCAATGATACGGGCAAGACCAATTTCTTCCCCGGCACCAACATGAGCCCCTGGGTGAAGAACGACATGGCGAGCAACTTGGAGTGCTTCAGCACGCTTCAACTCTTGTGTCAAAAATGAAACGGCCAATTCGAACGTTTCAGGTTTTGTCGTATTTCCGAGGTTAATGATATAAGGTGCATGGACGACAATCTCTTCGATATCGTGAGCAGCCATATGTGTGAGTGCCGCCTCGATATTCAAATCTTCAATCGGCTTTCGACGTGTATTTTGAGGAGCACCCGTATACACCATCATCGTATTCGCCCCGTATGAAACAGCCTCTTCACTACCTGCAAGTAGCATTTTTTTACCTGATACCGAAACGTGTGAACCTATTTTTAACATCATCATCTTCCCTTCATAAGCTTCTATCTTCAGTTTACACAAAAAGAAGAACCGACTCCAAGAAGTCGATTCTTCAAACGATTAACGCTTGTTTTTCTTACGAGCGGCACGACGATCCGAGCGTTGCTGTTGCATGTGCTCGCGTGAAGCCGTCTCTTTTAACTTATACTTAAATTTCTTCTTATAGCCAGGTTTGACTTTCTTCTTCGCCTTCTTGATTTCACCGGCCATACGACTATGTGCCGTATGCGACACTTTCATCTTCCGGTCCGTTTGGCGACGACGACGTGTTTTGATTGGCTGAATCGAACCATTACGCAAGTCCACGTGTGTGAATTCGAACCCTCGTTCTTCGAGTCGGTTGATCGGTCCATTTTCATGGTCTTCATACAACGTGTATGCCTCACCAGAAGCGCCAGCACGACCTGTACGACCGACACGGTGCGTGTAGAAGTCAAGGTCTTTCGGAATCCCATGGTTGATGACGTGAGAAACGCCTGAGATGTCGATTCCTCGAGCCGCCAAGTCTGTAGCAATCACGTACTGATACTTCGCATCGTTAATGTCCTTAATGGCTTGTTTACGGCGACGTGCCTGCATGTCCCCGTGTAACGTACCGACATTCAATCCCGCTTCACGGAATGATGTCTCTAATTCATCCGCTTCTTGCTTCGTATTCGTAAATACGAGACAGACGAACGGATTGATTGCTTTCGCAATTTCGACAGTCAATTCCTTACGATCACGGTGACGTACCGGGATGACATGGTGCTTGATTTTTGGTGCGACACGATGTTCTGGGCTCGCTTCAGCGAAACGTGGATCATGCAAGTATCTCTTCAAGAACGGCTCGAGCTTCTCAGGGATTGTCGCTGAGAAGACCATCGTTTGAAGTTTTTCTGGAAGTGATTGCGCGATGCGGTCAACTTCCGGCAAGAATCCCATATCGAGCATTTGGTCAGCTTCATCGACAACGAAATGCGTCACTTTATGCGGGAACAATGCTTGTGCTTTCATCAAGTCAAGGATTCGTCCCGGTGTCCCGATAATGAGTTGTGGTGGATTTTTCATCTTATCGATTTGACGTTCGCGGTCTGTTCCTCCGACAATCAAACTTGATTTGATGTAATCCGGATTCTTAATGAGGATTGATTTTAATTCTTCATGAATCTGCCATGCGAGTTCACGTGTCGGTGCGACAACGATCGCTTGGACAGATTCCTCTTCTGGGTTGATTGCTTCTACAATCGGTAATAGGAACGCAAGTGTTTTCCCCGTTCCTGTTTGTGATTTCCCAATAATATCTCGACCATTCAGTGCAGCCGGAATAATCCGTGCTTGTATATCGGTCGGTTTCGTGATGCGTTTTTCTGTTAACGCATCGATCATAAACGGTAGCAATTTGAACTGTTGGAAGCTGTTCAATCGATACACCTCCTGTTTCTTTCCACTTTTCCTAGCATAGCGGAATCAAATCATTTGTCAATCAATCTTTTGCCACGCCTTCATATAAATAACTCGATGAATAATAATGCTTGGCAATTTTCTTTCCATTTAAATGTTGTTCGAGCGCTTTGAAGCCGACTTCCATCATCTCGTTTGGCGACTGTACGACAGTCGCATTGACTTTCCCATTTTGAATGAGTGGATAAATATCAGAAATGCCGTCTACCGATACAATCGTCTTGTCCGATAAGTCATGACTTTCAAAAGCTCGGACGACGCCGAACGTATTATCGTCATTGTGCGAAAAGACAGCATCAAACGGAATTTCTTCTTCTAACCAACGTGACATCTCAATCTCTGCTTGGAATGTATCATAGTTCCCCGTGATGGAGGCAATGATCTCGAATTGGTCGGCATTCGCTTTTTCATACTCCCGAATCCCAAGACTGCGGTCCATCGTGGAGCGTACCTTCGGCGTACCCCTCACTTCGACGACACGAATCGGTCGATCCAGGTCGCTATATTTCGCGGCAATTTGTTCCGCTGCCATCCGACCGATATCGACATTGTCAGAGACGACCGATGTCAAGACACTCGGATGATCAATCATCCGGTCAATCGCAATAATCGGAATATTTTCTCGTTTTGCACGTTCTAACGACGGTTGGATGAACGTGTCATCGAGCGTCGTCAAGAAGATGGCCTCGACACCCCGGTCAATCAAGGAGTCCAATTTTTCTTTTTCTAACACGCGTGAATCTTCACTCGTCGTAGGAATCGGGATAAATCCTTTTTGGTTGGCCGTATGAACGAATGAGTCTAACAGCTTGTTCGCATGCTCATGTTTATCGCTGACGAACACGAATCCGACTTCTCTTTCATCTGTTTTTTGCTCCGGTAATTGAATCGATGTGATCAGTAGGATCGTCATGGCCCAGACGATTGGTAACCAAAGCCAATAGTGTTTGAGGGTTTTCATGATGGATCTCTCCTTGGAATTTTGATCAACATCGCCGTTCCTTTGTCGACGACGCTATCAATCTCCATCGATCCGTTCACACTCTTCAAGTATTCATGAATCATGTAAATCCCAAGACCGTTTCCGTTGTCTTTCGTCGTGTTGAATGCCGAACCGACTGTCTTGAGTTGTTCTTCCGTCATGCCAATCCCGTTATCTTCAATTAAGAACCGATATTCCTGCTCCGTAAAGAGGACGGTCACGACAACACTTCCCTCTGCGCCTTTCGACTCGACAGCCTCGACCGCGTTTTTGAACAGGTTATAGATGATTTGAACGAGCATATCAAACGAGGCATAGAAAGGAGGCATGTCATTCGGAACGAGTAATTCCCACTTGGTCGGACGCTTGTAACATTCAGCATCCATCAAGAATTCGAGTCGCTTCGCAAAGTCTAACATATCAATCCATTCTTCGTCTCTTCCTGCCTGATCAGGTTTGGCGAGTGTCAGCATCGTCGAGATTAAATCATTCGCCCGCTCCAACTCTTTGATGGCGACGTCTACCATGTCTTTATTGCTTTGTCCTTCTCGTGCCAACTGTAAGGTGATATGCACCGGTGTGAGCGGGTTTCGAATCTCATGGGCAATCCCGGCTGCCAATTGTCCAAGTGACGCTAGCTTTTCTTGATGCAAAATCAATTGTTGCTGGCTCAACTGTTCACGCCTTGATGTTTCCATCCGCTGGGCGTAATCGTTATACGTATCCAGTAACGTCTCAACTTCTTTTGAACCGGTCCTCTCAAGCGTGATGGCACCGAGTGACTGTTGCTTCTTGATTTGATTGACAAGTTCGACGAGCGGGTTCGTCAACGTTCGCGAGAGCAACAATCCGACAAGGATGCTCAAGAAGAACGTCACAAGTGCAATCATCAAATACTGCCAACGCGTATCGTAGACCGTCTCATATACAGAGTCGTTCTGATGTTTTGCAAGCATGCTCCAGCCACTGACTCGTGCATCCGGTTCGTACATCATCGTGTCTTCTTCTGTACTTAAAATCGTACGTGTACTCCGTCCTAAAACGTCGTCAATGACTTCACGTGATACGCGACGTTCTGCATCTGTGACCAAGTTGAATGAAGTCGTCAACACTTCTCCTTGTTCATCTAACAGGTAAAGAATCATATCATCATTCGCTGACTCCAGCGACCGTCGGTACAAGTCAGAGTTGAGCACACTGATGCTTCCACCAAAAATACCGATTGGTCGGTTGTCTTCAATGACAGGAACATATAAGAACGTTCCCATGTCCCCACTAATCATGATAGGGTCACTCATATATAGTTCTTTTCCACTCGCAGTCAATACTTCTGCGAACTTGGGGTCACGTTTGATCACAGAAGAGGAAACTTGACGCTCAGAATACCATTTAAACGAATTCTTGCTGACATCATAATAGAAAATCGATGTAAAACTCGTTCGTTGACTTAAATATCCTGTCCGGATACGTTCTTCAATCCATGGTTCGTTTCCGACGTAAGCTCCAAGATAAACCAGGTCCTCATACAATTTACCGAGTCGGGACTCGACATTTTCAATACTATCGTCAATCGCATAGTCAAATTGCTCTTTCGCCAGCTCTTCTGCACGAGACACCGTGACGCGATCAGCAGAGAATGCAAGCGACGAGATAACAAGTGCTAAAATAATGATGATGATAAACGTAATTTGGAAAAAGTATGATTTTTTAAGTTCACGCAACTGTTTCATTCGATTCACGATGTCCCTCCTTTCTAACCTAAAAATTATAGCATGAATACACGCAAATCTTTTCGTATTTTCGAAACAATGTTAGACTAATACGTATGAAAGCACTTCGAAAGGAGCCTTCGTCTTCATATGAAAGTTAAAAAAATTAGTCCACGCGGATATTGCTATGGTGTCGTCGATGCCATGAAACTCGCAAATGAGGCGGTTGCAAATCCAGATTTGCCACGCCCGATTCATATACTCGGAATGATTGTCCATAATCGTCACGTCACACAGGCGTTCGAGGACCTCGGTGTCAAAACGGTTGACGGTGAGGACCGGATGCAGGCGCTTGAAACGATCGACCGCGGAACGGTCGTCTTCACGGCGCACGGGATTTCCCCACTCGTTCGGAAACGTGCCATTGAAAAAGGATTGACGATTGTCGATGCCTCTTGTCCTGACGTCCTTGTCACACACGACTTGATCCGGGAAAAAACGGCCGAAGGATATGATGTCATCTATATCGGGAAACATGGCCACCCAGAACCAGAGGGCGCGATTGGAGTCGCACCGAACCATGTTCATTTGATTCAATATGAACATGAAATCGATCAGTTACCGAGTCGGTTATTCGACCGGAAAATTCTCGTGACGAACCAGACGACGATGAGTCAATGGGATGTCTCTGCACTGATTGAGACGATTCAGTCCCGCTATCCACACGTTGAAGTGCATAACGAAATTTGTAATGCGACTCAAGTTCGTCAAGAAGCCGTAGCCGAACAAGCCGGAGACTGCGAATTATTAATCGTCGTCGGCGATCCAAAATCAAATAACTCGAATCGTTTGGCGCAAGTCTCTAAAGAGATTGCCGGCACAAATGCATATCGCATCGGCGATTTGAGCGAACTTGATTTGAACTGGCTCGAGGGTGTCGAGACCGTCGCCGTGACGTCTGGCGCATCTACACCGACACCAATCACGAAAAAGGTCATCGATTTCTTGTCACAGTACGATCCAGAAGATTTGAGTACACATGATAAAACACCATATCTCGAACTTCGCAGTATCTTACCGAAAGTAAAGGCATTGCGTAAGTGAACGAATCCCCCATTCTCAACGAGAAAATGGGGGATTTTTTATGTCATCTGAATTGGAACGGGTTCGTGTTCGCTTCGGAGATCATCAACTCGACATCGATTTTCGCTTTCTGAAACTTCTCTGTGAGAATCCCGACCACGCCACGCTTCATGACACTTTCGACATGGTGTCCTGGGTCGACGACCGCGAGCCCTAGTGCCATCGCATCATGCGCCACGTGGAAGTATAAATCACCCGTTACGTAAGCATCTGCACCTTTGAAATGTGCAGCGGAAACATATTTGTTTCCGTCCCCTCCAAGTACAGCCACTTTCTCAATCAATCGTTTCGGGTCCCCGACGAAACGGACACCTTCCACTCCAAAGCTCGTCTTCACATGGTCGGCGAACGCTTCAAGTGTTACAGGACGTTCAAGTCTACCGATGCGTCCTAACCCGTATACGTGTCCTTCAATCTCGTCTCGAATCAAATCGTATGCTACTTCTTCATACGGATGAGCATCTTTCATCGCTTTCAAGACTCGCTTCTTCTGGCTTTCGCGGACGACCGTCTCGATTCGAACCTCATCGACTTGTTCTGTCTCGTGAACTCTACCAATGAATGGTGTCGTCCCTTCAAGAGGAGTGAATTGTCCTTTTCCAGAAACTCGGAACTGACAATCCGCATAGTCTCCGATATGTCCTGCACCTGCTCTGCCTAATGCACGTGACACGTCTTCTGCGTGTGATTCCGGCACGAACACCGTTAATTTATAGACTGGCTCCTCATACGTTGGTACGAGTACTTTTGTGTCGTGCAACCCGATCGCTTCACTCATCCAATCGTTCACACCGCCAACACAGACATCTAAATTCGTGTGTGCCACGTAGACTGCGATGTCATGCTGAATACATTTCATCGTGATTTTCCCTGCCGTAGAACGATCATTGACTTGAGATAACGGACTAAAGATGGGCGGATGATGGGCAATGATCAAATCCACTTTTTTCTCAATCGCTTCATCCACGACCGATTCAAGCACATCGAGCGTCACCATGACCCGTTTGACATCTTTATTGAGCGATCCGATTTGCAAGCCGATTTTATCGCCTTCGACTGCTAAGTGTTTTGGCGCAAACTCTTCAAACAACTGGATCACTTGATTGCCGTTCGCCATTACTGACTCACCTCTCTCATTTTGTCACGCATCCGTTTGAATTCGATTTGTTTTTGAACCAACGCCTCTGACTGAATGCCATCTGCCATTTGATCGAGTACATATTCGAGTTTATCCGCTTCACGACTCCACTTCAGTTTGAACGCCTCAGGGCGTTCCTGAATCAAATATGGACCGAATAATAGTTGCCAAGTCCGTTCTGTGAGATCGTCACTATAAATTGTCTCAGTCCCTTTTTCGCCGACGAGAATCTCATATACCTTATCATTCTCTTCGACAATCGCTTCTTCGACGAGAACATATCCGTTCTCAAGCAACCAACTCCGAACGTGTTGTCCGTCGACATTCGGTTGAAGAATCAGACGCTCGACTGCACCGAGCTTCTCTTTCCCGGATTCTAGAATCGAACGAATCAAACTGCCACCCATCCCACAAATCGAGATACATGTCGCTTCGTCTTCATGTAGTACAGCCAGACCGTCACCGAGACGTACGTCGATGACTTCTCGCGCTCCAATCAAGTCTACTTGTGCTTTCGCGGCCTCCATCGGACCAGCATTTACTTCGCCTGCAATCCCCTTTGAAATGATTCCTTGTTGAAGGGCGTAGCATGGCACATATGCGTGATCTGATCCAATATCAGCGAGCACGCTTCCTTTCGGGATATAATCGACAACTTGCTTCAAGCGGCGATCTAAGATGACACGTTCTTGCATGTAAGACAACTCCTTTGTTCTACTTCTTCCCTAGCGTATCGAATTCTTTACACTTCGACAACAAAAAACGCACCCCGCTACGGAGTGCGCCACTTCTTATTGTTCGATCAACCAGTTCGCAAGCACTTCTGCTTCTTCAGCTGATGCAAGACCTGCAGGCATCGCACCTTGTCCGTTGACAATGATGTTTGCGATTTCTTCTGGTGAAAGACGATCGCCAACACCAGTAAGTGCTGGACCAACGCCACCTTCAAGGTTTCCGCCGTGGCAACCTGTGCAACCCTTCGCTGCATATAACTCTTCTGGGTTCATTTCAGTGACTGCTGGACCTTCAGCCGCTTGTTGCGCCTGATTCACACCAAAATACGATAATGATACCATGGCAATAATTGCGACGATTGCGATTGCCGCAAACGGTAACAATGGATTACGCATTGTAGTTCCCCCTCATGTTCATTCCAAATTTCTATCCAACACTATTTTACTCAAAAAATAATAAAGAAGGAAGGAAAATCACTCATTTTCCTTCCTTTCTTCTAAAACTTCACACTTTATTCAAATATGAACTTAATCGAGGAAGTCTTTCAAGCGTTTGGAACGACTTGGGTGACGTAATTTACGAAGAGCTTTCGCTTCGATCTGACGAATCCGCTCACGTGTGACGCCGAACACTTTCCCGACTTCTTCAAGTGTACGCGTACGACCATCGTCTAAACCGAAACGAAGACGAAGGACGTTTTCTTCACGGTCCGTCAACGTATCGAGCACGTCTTCTAACTGTTCTTTCAACAATTCATAGGCTGCCGCATCTTGTGGGGCCATTGCATCTTGGTCTTCAATGAAGTCACCGAGATGTGAATCGTCCTCTTCCCCAATTGGTGTTTCAAGTGACACCGGCTCTTGCGCGATTTTTAGAATCTCACGCACTTTTTCAGGTGTGAGTTCCATCTCTTTCGCAATCTCTTCTGGAGAAGGTTCACGACCGAGGTCTTGGAGCAATTGACGTTGAACGCGAATCAATTTGTTAATCGTTTCGACCATGTGAACTGGGATCCGGATTGTACGCGCTTGGTCAGCAATCGCACGAGTGATGGCCTGACGAATCCACCATGTCGCATAAGTCGAGAATTTGAACCCTTTCATGTAGTCGAATTTTTCGACTGCTTTGATGAGGCCCATGTTTCCTTCTTGAATCAAATCAAGGAAGAGCATCCCACGACCGACGTAACGTTTCGCAATCGAAACGACGAGACGAAGGTTCGCTTCCGCAAGACGTTTTTTCGCTTCTTCGTCTCCTTGCTCGATTCGTTTCGCAAGCTCCGTCTCATCTTTCGCACTGAGAAGGTCGACACGTCCGATTTCTTTCAAATACATTCGGACCGGGTCGTTGATTTTAATTCCAGGTGGTACCGATAAGTCGTTTAAGTCGACTTCTTCATCTTCTTTTTTCGCAGGTGTTTCTTCTGCGTCAGCTGCGTCCTCTGTGACACGGATATCTTTCGCTTCTAAATCTTCGATGAAGTTATCAATGAAATCCGAGTCCACCTCAAAATGACTGAGGCGGTCTTGGATGGCTTGCATTGAGACAACGCCTTTTTTCTTTCCTAACTTTTCGAGCTCTTCTATGGCGTTAAATAAATCCTCTTTCTTCTTCTCTGCCATTTAGCAGTTCAACTCCTTCCAAACTTCATCCACGTTCATCGTTCTCGTAGACGACGACTACGGGCAATCAATTCTTGTAGCTTGGACGCCTGGTCAACAATACTTTCGGCGTCTTGAGCGATTTCCCTTTTTGCACGCTCGATTTGACGTTGCTCCTCATAACTGTTTATGACCCGAATGTATTCGTCTAAAACCTCTTCAGACAGTTCATCCGGTCCAGCCATCAGTCGGATCTCCGCAAAACGCATCGCATAATCGGGACGTTGGTCGCAGTAACGCTCCATAAATGGCAACGTCACTTGATCGAACTCATCTTGTGTCATCGTCTCAGAGACGATTTCATACAATGCCGAACCTAGCATACGATGTGTCTCATCCTGATAACGGAGCCCTAGACGATCGCGTACAAAGCGGACTTGTTCCGGTCCAGTCAACATGGCACGTAACAAATACTTCTCTGCTTTCATCCAGCGTGGTTCGCCCGTTTTACTCGAACGTTTTCGAACGGGTTCCACAGGCTCCATCGTACGGATGGGTGTCGATTCGCTTGACGTCGGACGAGGAATTCTCGAACGAAGCGTCTCAATCGGAATCTCAAATTCATCCGCCAGTTTTTTTACATATAAATCTCTTCGAATCGAATCATTCGTCTTACCGATCTCTTCAAGCATAGATTCAATAAAGCGAATCCGTTCTCCTTCTCGGTTCAAGTTTTTTCCTCGTCTGAGCATGCGATTCATAAAATCAAGCACGCTCATCTGTTCCTTTTCAACAAACTGTTGCCAATGCGACGCCCCGTGTTGACGAATATAATCATCCGGGTCTGTCTTTTCGGGTAACGGTAAAACTTGTACATCGAGCGGAGATGACTCTAATAAGCGAATGACTTTTTGGGTCGCCTCTTGTCCCGCATGGTCTCCGTCATAGCAGATGATGACTTCTTCCACGATTCGTGACAATGCTCTTGCGTGTTGTGGAGAAAAGGCAGTTCCAAGTGATGCCACAACTTCTTGTGTACCCGCTTGCGCGACTTGTAAGACGTCTACGTTCCCTTCTACGAGAAAGACTCGCTTTTTCTTACGCATCAATGCCCGGGCTTGAGAGAAGCCGAATAGCAGTTCACTCTTGTTGAATAGCGGCGTTTCAGCCGTATTCACGTATTTTGGTTGACGGTCATCAATCGCACGCCCGCTGAAGCCAACGATGGTGCCGTCTCGATCCGCAATCGGAAAGACGACCCGTCCTTCAAATCGGTCAAAATATTCACCGGATTTGGACTTTGAGATTAAACCTGCCTCAACCATTACTTCTAAATCGAACCCTCGCCGCTCCAACAACTCGACAGTAAAGCGTCGTTGGTCTGGGGCAAATCCAATCTTGTATTGCGCAATTGTTTCTTCCGTTAAAGCACGGTTTCGCAAATACGACAATCCCACTTCGCCAGCTTCCGTTTTCATCAAGACTTCATGGTACAAGTCCGCGACGAGTCGATGTGCATCACGCATTTGTTTACGCCATACTTGTTCACGTGTGAGTTCTTCGTCCCCTTGTATACCTTCTACTGAAATATTCGCGCGCGTTGCTAAACGCTCCACTGTCTCAGGAAAAGACAACCCTTCCGTCTCCATCACAAACGTGAATACGTTTCCTCCGGCACCACAGCCGAAACAGTGATACATCCCTTTTTCAGGTGAAACGGAAAAAGACGGTGAGTTTTCGGAATGAAATGGACATAACCCGACAAGCCGATGCCCTTGTTTCTTTAATTCGACACGCTCGCCAATCAATTCGACGATATCGGTCGCTTGCTTCACTTCTGCGATGACTTCATCTGGTATCCGTGGCATCTTGACCACTCCCTGTTTCCAATCTCGCAACGAAACGGAACGCTCATCACGTTCCGTTTCACTGTACTGTCAATACTCTATTATACCCTCTCAAAGCAACGATTACTAATTGAAACACTTATGCACATTAGTCGTCTTTTGATTGTTCGAGATGACGTAAGATAATGCCCGCCGTCTCTTCGACCGCCTTGTTCGTCACATCGATCACATCACAACCGATTCGTTCATAAATCCCGCGAGCATATTCGAGCTCTCGATTGATTCGTTCAAGTTGTGCGTAGTCCGCTTCCGGCTTCAAACCGAGTGACTTGAGGCGCTCCATTCGAATCGAAATCAACTTCTCTGGAGAGATGATTAACCCAACACACCGTTCTGCCGGTAAGTCGAATAACTCCTCTGGAGGTCGTGATTCTGGGACGAGTGGGACGTTCGCGACTTTATATCGCTTCAATGCCAAATACTGAGACAGTGGTGTCTTTGATGTTCGCGAGACGCCGACGAGTACGATGTCGGCTTTTTTCAGACCACGCGGGTCTCGACCATCGTCATATTTGACGGCAAATTCCATCGCTTCGATTTTACGAAAGTAATCATCGTCCAAGCGATAGATGAGTCCCGGTTTTTCACGTGGGGCTTCTTTCAGCTGTCCCGATAAGACATCGAGCAAATCACCGAGCAAGTCAACCGTCTTGACCTGGTGTTCTTCCCCGAGTTTCATGAGAAGCGCGCGATGCTCTTCATTGACGAGCGTGAATGCAATGATTGCGTGTTGCGCCTTCGCTTGTGTGACCACATCGATAATCGTCTGCTCATCCTCAACGAATGGGATGCGAAGCGTATCAATCGCATTCTCATGGAATTGGATACTCGCTGCTCGGACGACGAGCTCACATGTCTCTCCGACCGAGTCACTTACCACAAAAACGAGTTGTTTCGTAGTCAAATCGGTTTCCTCCTCAAATCGACTCATCGTTCGCTAACGCAATGAGCACCTTCGTCATGTTCGTTTTCGTCATCCGACCGAGAACAATCAATTTGCCATCCTTCTCTTCAACGACCGGCATGGCATCGATTTGCTTCTCAATCAATTTCATTCCCGCACGAATCAATGTCTCGCTTTTCTCGCAAACCGTGATATTCGGCATGCGTGTCATGATGACGTTGACCGGCAATTGATCTAAATCTTGATTCCCAATTGCTGCGCGGAGGAGGTCTTTACGTGACAGTACCCCTACGAGTTCTCTGTCACGTCCGACAACGAACAGCGAGCCCACATCTTCTAAGAAGAGCGTGACAATCGCATCATATACCGTCATCTCATCCCGAACGACTTTCGCAGAGGACATAAAATCTCCGACCGTTAAGGAATCTAGCTTTTCGCGGAGCATCGACGAATTCCGTTTGCCAACAAACGTGTAGCCGACGCGAGGTCTTGCTTCAAGTATTCCTGTCATCGTCAAAATCGCAAGATCTGGACGCAAGGTCGCACGCGTCAGCGATAATTCCTGCGCGATTTGCTCCCCTGTAATCGGTCCATTTTCTTTTACAATCTCGACGATTTTTTGTTGGCGTTCATTCAGTTGCATAGCCAACCCCCTCTAGTTTGTTAGAGTACGAGCGCGTTGAAGTCTGCGACACTCTTAATCGTCGTAGCAAGTCGGTTCATTTCGTGGAGTCGGTTTTGGCGTACCGCCTCGTTATCACTCATGACCATTGTATGTTCGAAATACATCATAATTGGTGATTCAAGCGTCTGAAGAAGTTGAAGCGCTTTGTTGTAATCTCCTATTTGAACGGCATTCATCGCATCAGGAGCAGTCTGTTCAATCGCTTCATGTAATGCAACCTCTTGGTCGTTTTCAAACAATGACGGATCGACGTCTCCTGGCTCACCCTTTTTCGAGATATTGACGACGCGTGACAATTGCTCGATCAATGACTTCGCGTCCGTCGAAACGAATTGTTGAATCGCATGTGCACGAGCATCAAGACGGTCAACCGTAAGCGTAGTCGTCAACACGGCATCAATCACGTCATAGCGAACTTGCTGTTCTTGCAAGCGATATTTCAAGCGAAGTGTAAAGAACTCGACGAGCTGTGCCTTGACTTGTTCTTTATCGGCTTCATAGAGTCCTGCCTCCAGTTGTAATTCGACAACTTTCGAAAGTAGTTTGTCGATTGAGAGATCAATCTTCCAATCCCCAAGGATTTGTACGACTCCTTGTGCTTGGCGACGAAGTGCGAACGGATCTTGTGAACCACTCGGGATCATGCCGATACCAAAGAACGCAGCAATCGAATCGAGCTTATCTGCGAGAGCAAGCACGGCACCTGTTGCCGTCTCCGGAGACGAATCACCCGCGAAACGTGGCATGTAGTGCTCACGAATCGCCGCAGCTACTTCCTTGTCCTCACCTTGTTGAAGGGCATACTTCTCACCCATGATTCCTTGAAGCTCTGTGAACTCGTAAACCATCTGGCTGACAAGATCAAACTTATGAATCGCACCAGCACGATTTACTTTTTCAAGGTCCGCATCAAACAAAGGAGCAAGGGCTTGTGCGATTTCGGTCACACGTCGCGCTTTCGCACCAGTCGTTCCTAATTTTTCGTGGAAGACGATTCGGTCGAGACGTGCAAGCTGATCATCGATTTTTGTCTTCTTGTCTTCTTCGTAGAAGAAGACCGCATCCGCAAGACGCGCACGGATGACCTTTTCGTTCCCACGTGCGACGTTTTCGAGATGATCGGCGTTCCCGTTTCGAACGGTAACGAAATAGTTTTTCAACGTTCCATCAACATATACCGGGAAATAGCGTTGGTGCTCTTTCATCGTCGTAATGAGAACTTCTTCCGGTAAGTCAAGATACGTCTCATCAAATTCACCAAAGAGGGCAGTCGGCCACTCGACTAAGTTCGTGACTTCCTCTAACAAGTCGGCATCAAGCGGAATCGTCCACCCTTGATTTGTCGCGAGCGTTTGAATTTGACGTTCGATTTCGGCTTTACGTGTCTCGTAGCTTGCCATGACAAATGCAGCCTCTAGCGCTTTCACATATTCAACAGGTGACTCGACGACGACATCTCCCTTGCTGAGGAAACGGTGACCTCTCGTCACATTCCCTGTTTTCACGCCTTCAATCGTAAAGTCGATGATGTCTTGACCGAAGAGGGCAATCAACCAACGAATCGGACGCATGTAGCGTAAACTGCTCGTTCCCCACTTCATGTTTTTCGGGAACGTCAAACTCCGAACGACATCTTCAAGGCCATTCAATAACGACATCGTATCTTGACCCGCCTCATGACGTTCTGCGAAGACGTATTCAACACCTTTTTCTTCGGCGAAGTATAAGTCTTCTACTGTTAATCCACGACCACGAGCAAAGCCTTCTGCCGCTTTCGACCAGTTCCCTTCAGCGTCTTGAGCAATCTTCTTCGCAGGTCCACGAAGGGTTTCCGTTAAATCTTGTTGTGTTTCTGCCACGTCGCGAACGATTACAGCTAAACGACGAGGTGTAGAATAGACATCGATTGAACCATACTCAACACGCGCTTCTTTCAAGAACGCATCGATGCGCTCTGCCAATTGCTTCTCTGAGCGCAAGACGTATTGAGCCGGTAATTCTTCTAATCCAATCTCTAGTAAAAGGTCACGCATTCAAGTCACCTGCTTTCTCTTGTTTCAAAAGCGGGAAGTCAAGGCGTTCCCGTTCTTCGATAAATTTAGCAGCACATGCACGTGACATATTACGGACGCGTTGGATGAATCCAGTACGTTCTGTCACGGAAATCGCACCTTTTGCGTCTAACAAGTTGAACGTATGTGAACACTTCAAAATGTAATCGTACGCAGGGAAGACGAGATTTTCTTCGAGAGCACGTTTTGCTTCCTTCTCATATGTGTCAAATAGCGTGAAGAGCATATCGACGTCTGATAACTCGAACGTATATTTCGAGTGTTCGAATTCAGGCTGGTAGAAGATGTCTCCATACTTGAATCCATCCGTCCAAACGAGGTCGAATACGCTCTCGACTTCCTGAATGTACGAAGCGAGGCGTTCGAGACCGTATGTGATTTCAACTGCAATCGGGTCACACTCAATTCCCCCGACTTGTTGGAAATACGTGAATTGCGTGATTTCCATCCCGTTCAGCCATACTTCCCAACCGAGACCGGCTGCTCCGAATGTCGGGTTTTCCCAGTTATCTTCGACGAAGCGGATGTCATGCTCGAGCGGGTTGATTCCAATCAACTCGAGACTTTCTAAGTACAACTCTTGGATGTTGCTCGGCGACGGTTTCATGATCACCTGGAACTGATGGTGTTGATACAGGCGGTTCGGGTTCTCCCCATAACGTCCGTCAGCCGGGCGGCGTGAAGGTTCCGTGTAACAAACGTTCCAAGGCTCTGGACCAAGGCTACGAAGGAACGTCATCGGGTTCATCGTCCCTGCTCCTTTTTCCACATCGTACGCTTGCATCGTCAAACAGCCTTTCGATGCCCAAAAGTTTTGTAGCGTGAGAATAATCTCTTGCACAGTCATGTGCTTCATAAATGACACCTCCAATAGTATTGAAACGACAAAAAACGCCCCTATGTGCCTAGCACATAGGGACGGGATTGATTCCCGCGGTTCCACCCTACTTGCCCCAACAACGGGGCCACTCTTAAAAAGATGTGGGCGCTCTGGAATCGCCATTCACTCTCCTCATGACGCTCGGCTCACACCACCCCGAACTCGCTTCATTCATGACAGGAAGAGTTACTTTTTTCCTTCATCGCGCACGCTATTTCATTTGTCTAATCGTAACTCATCGTATCGAATTCGGTTTAAAAAGTCAATCCTCATTCAGATGAAGGCGGATCATTTGGTCGAGCACTCGTTTCGTCTTTAATCGCAGCCCACTATACGACTCCATATACGCATCAAAGAGTTGGCGCAAGAGGAGTCTGGACTCGTTCGACAATGGTACGTTCCGAAATTCTGACAGTTCGTGTTTGCTCATCAAGTAAAGCAATTTGGCAAGACGTTCTGATAATCGAACTGCTCCCTCTTCTCGATGCCGCCCACATAAAAAACCGCCAGAGGCGACCGAGAAATACATCGGGTCCGTCACGCCTCCACAGCGGACACACCCTGTCAGCACAGGGGAAACACCTAGAAGATGCAAGATGCGCAGTTCGAGATGATGGGTAATCACATCTGCATCCATGCCCGCATTCAATGCTTGAAGCGCGTCCTGTAAAATCCGAAAGAGCGGACGATTTTGTACCCGATCCTCGACAGACCGGTCGACGAGCTCCAACCAGTACATGGCGTACGCCATCCGGTCGACATCTTTCCGGATTTCCGGATAGGACGTCATGACATCGGATGATTTTAACTGAGCGAGCCCACGGCTAGAGGGGAAAATATACACACCTTCTACAAACGGCTGGCTCGAGGCATGAAACCGGCTCCCCGGTTTTTTTGCGCCTCGTGCCATAATCGCAACTTTGCCAAGCTCTTCTGAAAACAATGTCACGACTTTATTCGATTCACCATAATTGACGGTACGAATGACGATTCCCGTGACTTTTTGTAACATGGCTTAATACTCGTCGTCGCGGAAACCGAGGTCACGAAGCTGACCCATCTTGTTACGCCAGTCTTTCTGTACTTTGACCCAAAGGTTCAAGTACACTTTCGTGCCGAGAAGCGCTTCGATGTCTTGACGCGCGTCTGTCCCGATTTCACGGAGCATCGCCCCTTTTTTCCCAATGATGATTCCTTTTTGCGAATCACGTTCCACCATGATGACGGCTTCGACATCAATCATCTCCGAGTTATCACGTTTCTTGATCGATTCGATTGCCACAGCGATCGAGTGCGGGACTTCGTCTCGCGTCTTATGCAACACTTTTTCGCGAATCATCTCTGAGATAATAAACCGCTCCGGGTGGTCCGTCACTTGATCGGCCGGATAGTACATCGGTCCCTCAGGTAACAGTTTCTTAATCTCTCCTAGGAGTGGTTCGACGTTATTGCCTTGTAAAGCCGAGATTGGGACGTACGCTGCAAAGTCCAATTCATTTGTATATTGCTCGATCACTTTCGGCAGTTCATCCGGGTGAATCAAGTCGATTTTATTCATCACCAAAATGATAGGTGTGTCGAGTCCTTTCAATTTTTCAATGATGAAGTCATCGCCGGCGCCACGAGGTTCCGTCACGTTCACCATGAAAAGAATTGCATCGACTTCGCGAAGGGCGTTCGTCGCCACTTTCATCATAAAGTCACCGAGGCGGTGTTTTGGTTTATGGATTCCCGGTGTATCGATGAAAATGATTTGGGAATCATCCGTCGTATACACACCTTGTACTTTATTTCGGGTTGTTTGTGGTTTATCCGACATGATGGCAATCTTTTGACCGATTACGCGGTTGAGGAATGTTGATTTTCCGACGTTCGGTCGACCGATGATCGACACGAAACCAGATTTAAAATCTTCTTGATACATAGTGCACCTGCTTTCTCAATTTCAGAACTCTTAGTATAGCACGTTCCATAGCCTTGGACCGAATATAATGAGTGCTGTCACAGCCGCTCCGATTGAAGCGACGAGTACGGCACCCGCGGCCACATCTTTCGCCTGTTTCGCGAGTGGGTGGACATCTTTTGTGACAAGGTCGACCGCCCGCTCGATTGCCGTGTTAATGAGCTCTAAACTTAGGACTAGCGTCACCCAGGCAAGTAGGACGAGATTTTCCATCCTTGTCGTTTGTAGCCAAATCGCGACAGCAAATACGAGTAAGGCGGATATGAGATGGACACGCATATTCCGTTCTGTCCGAATGGCATGGAAGATTCCCTCACATGCCACACGAAACGGTCTCACACGTTGCCTCGCTTCAACTCGAAATGAGTGAGAACTTCCTCTTGTCTTGCGGTCATTTCCGCCTCTTCCTCTGGTGTCATATGGTCATATCCTAATAGATGAAGGAATCCATGGATGGCCAAGAAACCGAGTTCTCGCTCAAAAGAATGTCCGTAGTCCGCCGCTTGTTCTCGGCATCGTTCCACCGAGATGACCAAGTCTCCGAGGAGATGCGGTTCGTCCTCATCGAGTGTGAAGTCCATTTCGTCTTCGCCCATCTCATCAAAGGCAAAGCTGATCACATCGGTCGGGGCATCTTTTCCTCTCCATTCCCGGTTCACCTCATGGATTTCTTCATTCGTTAAATACGTGACCGACAACTCACTCGGCTCTTCGACCTCTTCTAATTGTGCGGCATGTTGCAGAATCGACTCGACAAGCTCGATTTGAGACGCCGTCAACAATTCATGTTCATCGTTCGAGATGATTTGCATGTAGTTCTCCCTCTTTCTTTAGTTCTGGATATTCAATTCGCTCGTGGAACAAGCCCGTCAACGTCTCGCATGCGCTCTCACCGACACGCCAAATTTCTTTTGTCGTCAAGTCGCAGTCTTCAAACTGTCCGTCTGCCAGCTTATCACGGATGATGGCACGAACGAGCATCCGAATTTTTTCCGGTGTCGGTTGCTTTTGCGAACGAACGGCCGCTTCGATTGAGTCGACAATCATGACTACCGCCGCTTCACGTGTTTGAGGCTTCGGACCAGGATAACGATATCGAGACTCCACCACGTCTTTCTCATGATCTTCTTTCGCTTTGACAAAGAAGTATTTCAATAAAGATGTCCCATGATGTTGCTCAGCAATATCGATAATTTCCTTTGGTAGTTTATAGCGTCTCAATAGATCGGCCCCATCATAAGGGTGAGCCATGATGATGTCAGCGGACTCTTCTGGTGTCAGACGATCGTGCGGATTCCCTCCACCTTGCTGATTTTCAATGAAGTGAAGAGGACGTTCCGTTTTCCCGAGGTCGTGGTAATAACTCGCCACCCTCGCGAGCAACCCGTCCGCCCCAATGGCTTCACATGCCGATTCCGCCAAGTTTGCCACCATCATACTATGATGATACGTGCCTGGCGCCTCCATTAAGAGCTTTCGGAGCAATGGATGTGTCGGACTCATCAATTCGACGAGTCGACCAGACGACAGGACGCCAAACCAAGGTTCTAGGAAAGGCAAGAATCCAAATGTCAACACGATGGATAGCAAGGCGCTGATGACGGCGAACCCAGAAAGGTACATCGCCATTTCCCAAGTCACTTGAACGTTTCGTAATAAGAGCAACGCGATGACCATGATGATATTCACGATGCCGAGTAAGACGCCCGACAAGAACAAGCGCTTCCGCTGAATTTTTGGCTCGACTAAAAAGACGGCTAAGAAACTTCCGGTTGCGACATATACCAACGTCATGAAGTTCGTGCTTTGACCGAATGTGACGACGATACTCCCCGCAATCATGGTAATGAACGCCGATGCGAGGGCGACACGCTCGTCAATCAAGATACGTAGTAATAATACGACGAAGGCGGTCGGTGCCAAAAGATAAGCATACGTCGTGTAGTCGACGCCGATGTATCCGACGCCAAAGAAGATACCGAGTTGTAACAGAAGCAACCCATAGACGGTCACTAATATTTTCGGGCTTAGTAATAGATCTTTGATTTTCGAGCGGATAAGCATGAATAAGAAACCGCCCGTCAATAATCCGCTCAATAAGAATGATCCGAACAGTGGAGCGAGTGACCGGTTCGGATCGATCGCTCCAGTGAGTTCTAGCTTCCGATAAATCTCACGCGTGACGACTTCTCCTTGACTAACAAGGAGTTGCCCTTCTTGGATGATGACAGGATCGACTGCATCGATGGCTTCTTGTTCTTTTTGACGAGTCGCCTCAGAGTCAAACACATAGTTCGGAACGATGAGTTCATCGCTTAATGTTTTTGCGATCGCACGGAATTCAAACGAGAGTGGTGATTGATCGACGATTGCAGCCGCGCGGTCTCTGGCCGCTGCGACCGCTTCATTACTCGTCTCAATCCGATCATCCATCACTTGTTGCAAAGCCGTCACCGTCACGTCTTCAACGGTTTGGCGCGTATCTTCCGTCGCCTCGAGGAGTGAGTTCAGCTCTTCGTCTGCGAGTACCCCGCTCGCTTCCGTCGAGTTCAGACGGCTCTTGATATCTGCCAGTTCCGTCTCTTCATCCGTTTGGTCGAACGCCGCGAACAATTGCTCGACTTTAGCAATCTGTTGGTCAGCGAATTCCCGACGAAGCGAAAACTGACTGCCGACGCCGTTCGTGACTTCTTGTTTCAACCGTTCAGTCGCCACTCGATCCTCGACCGTAATCGGAGACCGGATGTCCTGTTCGGCAATCCCTAACGGTTCCACACTAATAATGGATGGGCGCACGGTGAAGTATAGAATGGCACCTAGTAAGAGAAAGAAAATCAGCGAAATCGTTGCTACTGTCCAATGTTTGGCTTGCTGCATTCGTGTGCCCCCTTTCACAATCGTTGACCTCACTATCGTCCTTATGTGAGGTCTGTACTATAGGCGTTGATAATCTTCTTAACGAGTGGATGGCGGACGACGTCAGACGCGCTGAAGTGTTCAAAGTGAATCCCATCCACTCCCTCTAATAAGCGTAACGCCTCTTGTAAACCTGACGCCTTGCCTTTCGGTAAATCGACTTGTGTCAAATCCCCCGTGACCACCATCTTCGATCCGAAACCGAGTCGCGTCAAAAACATCTTCATTTGTTCTTTCGTCGTGTTTTGTGCCTCATCTAATATGACAAACGCATCTTCTAACGTACGTCCACGCATATAGGCGAGTGGAGCCACTTCGATTGTCCCTCGTTCTAATAAGCGATTCGTCTGTTCCACGCCGTAGACGTCGAACAAGGCATCATATAACGGTCGAAGATAAGGATCTACCTTTTCTTTCAGATCACCTGGTAAAAACCCAAGATTCTCCCCTGCTTCAACGGCAGGTCGCGTCAAGATAATCCGTTTCACCTGACCTTCTTTTAGTGCTCGCGCCGCTAGCACGACTGCCAAATACGTTTTACCCGTTCCAGCCGGTCCGATTCCAAAGACGAGGTCTCGTCGTTCGATTGCGCGAACATAGCGACTCTGCCCAACTGTTTTAGCACGAATCGGTTTTCCCTTGTTTGTCGTGAAGACGACACGCTCATAATGTTCGAGCAGTTCGTCACCCTTTCCGACTTGGATATGTTGAATGACGCTGATGGCGTCGCTTTCGTTAAGACGTGCACCTTTTTTCACTAACGTCTGTAACGTGAGGATGACTTGTTTTGTCAATTCTAGCGCTTCTCCGGTATCGGCTTGGATAATCAATTCCTCGCCTCTTGGAATGAGTGCCACTTTCAATTCTGTCTCAATCGCTTGGAACACTTCATCTTTCGGTCCGAGTAAAGCTTGTGCTTCATTCGCATGTTCCATGACGAAAGGTATTTTATCGGTCATAATCAATGGATACGTTGCCCCCTCTAAATATCGGTTATTCCTCTTTTACTTTAGCACTATCACGCCTATCGTGAAAGAAAGACCGTGTATTTCCCCATGCAAAAGGCAGTAACGCGAGGTTACTGCCTTTGCCTTACTTCTTTCGTTTCGAGACCGGAGGTTGTAACACCTCGCTCCAAATGACAGCTTCCCGCATTTGTTTTTTCGAAACTTTCAGTTGTCTCGGTTTGATTTCCTCCTTAATTGGAGGGATTTTCACCGCTTGTTCAAACTGCGCACTCACTTTCGGCATCTCGACTTGACGTTCCCGAGGCGCTGGTCGCTCTTCGGTTCGCGCTACCCGTCGTCTCACCTTTTGTGGTGCTGGCTTTTGTTCTGATTCGGAGTCGTCAAACGCCGATTCAATTTCTTTCATCACGTCTCCGACCGAATCCAAGTAGCGTTTCAGTTCACTGCTCTGAGGACGGTCGCCTGAAGACGATGACTTCTCAAGCCGCTTCATCACCGCCGAGGCGATCCCGAAGGCTGCTAACAAAAGTACCCATAGTCCTTCCATATTTATCACTCACTATCTGATTCAGAATCGATAGGGGACCCAATCGCTTTTCGCATTTCCGTATCTGCTTGAACGTTCAAGTAATTCACGTAATCCATGACGCCGAGTTTACCGTTACGCAACGCTTCGGCCATCGCGAGCGGGACTTCCGCTTCGGCGCCGACAACTTTCGCGCGCATTTCCTCTACAGAAGACTTCATTTCCTGTTCGCGAGCAATCGCCATCGCTCGGCGTTCTTCCGCCTTCGCTTGGGCAATCTTTTTATCTGCTTCGGCTTGGTCAGTCTGAAGGACCGCCCCGATGTTCTTACCGATATCGATATCTGCAATATCAATCGAGAGAATTTCAAACGCCGTACCTGAATCCAAACCTTTTGTGAGCACGGTACGTGAAATCATATCTGGGTTCTCAAGTACGTGCTTATGATTGTTTTGAGATCCGATTGTCGATACGACACCTTCCCCGACACGGGCGATAATCGTTTCTTCTCCCGCACCACCGACGAGACGATCGATATTGGCACGCACTGTAATACGTGCTTTCGCCTTCACTTCAATCCCGTCCATTGCCACACCGGCGATAAATGGTGTCTCAATGACTTTCGGGTTAACCGACATTTGTACGGCTTCAAGTACGTTACGTCCTGCCAAGTCAATGGCAGCGGCACGCTCGAACGATAATTCGATGTTTGCGCGGTGTGCCGCAATCAATGCGTTTACGACACGGTCAACATTACCACCCGCTAAGAAGTGACTTTCCAGTTGGTTCGTGTTTAAACCGAGACCCGCCTTGACTGCTTTAATCAATGGGTTAACAATTTTTGATGGTACGACGCGGCGAAGGCGCATCCCGACCAATGTGAAAATCGAGACGTGTACACCTGCTGCGAATGAGCTAATCCATAATCCGATTGGTACAAACGTGAAGAAGACGGCAAGCGCAATCAATCCTCCACCTGTGATGAGTAACGTCGTCAATAATTCTGGTGTCATTCTGTTACATCCTCCTTCGGTTCTATAAAGGTCCGAACGACAATCCGCCCTGAATCCACTTTATATACCTGAATTTTTGTCTGCTGATCGAGATAGCCACCCTCTGTCACGACGTCAATACGTTCTCCGTCGATTTCGGCAGTACCGGCCGGGCGAAGTGGTGTTAACGTCACACCGACTTTCCCGAGAAGTTGTTTACGGTCATCATGGGACAAGTAACCTTTTTCGGTCGATGTCGAATCCGTCAAGATCAACCCTTTATAAATGAGCGGACGATTCGTACTTAATCGGCGGTATGCCCAGAACCCAAGTCCAGTGAGCACCGCTGCCGCCAAACCGATAGAGAGCCATAGCTGACCGATCGTCGCACCCGCCATGATCAAACTGGCAACGACCGCTCCGATCCCAAGCAAACCGAACAATCCAAACCCTGCAACGAACACTTCAATTCCAAGAAGGACGACTCCGACAAAAAAGACTGTCAGAATCACTCCGAGACCAAATGTCATCGTCTTGCTACCCCCTTCCAAATTCAAAGCTATCTCCTATCTCTAGTGTATACGAAACAAGAATGAATGTGGTTTCAGAATACGCAAAAAAAGCAGAAACTTTCGGTTTCCCGAAAAGTTCTGCTTTTTCATCAATTCGTCAATTGTTGTTTGACGATTCGGTTCACAAGACCACCGTCTGCCTTGCCTTTGACTTGCGGCATGACGACGCCCATCACCTTACCCATATCAGATGGAGCGGATGCGTTCGTTTGAGCAATTGCTGCTTGGACGATCGCAGTCACTTCATCTTCTGAAAGTTGTTCAGGCATATAGGCTTCTAGGACGACAATCTCTTCTGCTACTTTGGAAGCAAGGTCTTCACGACCAGCGCTTTCGAATTCTCGGAGGGAGTCTCTGCGCTGTTTCATCTCTCGGTTGAGCACCGTGAGTTCCTCTTCCTCGGTAAGATCTTGACGACCTAGTTTGATAGCCTCATTTTGGAGCGACGCTTTTACCATCCGGATCGTCGTGAGACGATCTTTTTGTTTAGCGCGCATGGCTTGCTTCATGTCGTCCGTCAAGCGTTCTTGAAGACTCATGAGCCAACACCCTCTCTACACAATGAAACTGGAATCAGAATTTCTTACGCTTACGCGCAGCTTCTGATTTCAATTTACGTTTTACGCTTGGCTTTTCGTAGTGACGACGTTTACGAACTTCGGCAAGTGTGCCATCTTTCGAAACACCGCGTTTGAAACGACGAAGAGCGTCTTCAAGCGATTCGTTTTTACGGACACGAGTTTCCACTAGTTTTCCCTCCCTCCGAATTACACGACTAAGGAAACGTGTTTCACACGTCATATCATATTATAGTGAAATTAAGTCGTGTGGTCAACCACTTATTAATAGTCGCTGTCTGAACGTCCGCCTGTGACGATTGCGATACCAGCTGAAGCACCGATACGTGTCGCACCAGCATCGATCATCGCTTTCGCTCCTTCGAAGTCACGAACACCGCCTGAAGCTTTTACGCCGAGGTCTGGTCCAACTGTTTCACGCATGAGACGAATGTCTTCGACCGTTGCGCCACCAGTTGAGAAACCAGTTGATGTTTTGACGAAATCTGCTCCAGCTTTCACTGAAAGTTCAGCAGCTTTCTTGATTTCTTCTTTTGTAAGCATGCATGTCTCAAAGATGACTTTGACGAGTGTACCGTTTGCCGCTTCGACAACCGCACGAATGTCACGCTCTACGAGGTCGTAGTCGCCGTCTTTGAGTGCTGCGATATTGATGACCATGTCGACTTCATCCGCACCGTTTGCGATCGCGTCTTTTGTTTCGAACGCTTTCACTTCAGGCGTGTTCGCTCCGAGTGGGAATCCGATGACTGTACATACTTTGACGTCGTCATCTGCCTTAAGTTGCTCCGCAGCATATTTGACCCATGTCGGGTTGACACAGACACTTGCGAACTTATATTCGAGTGCCTCTGCACAAAGTTTTGTAACTTGATCTTTTGTTGTTTCAGCTTTTAAAGCTGTGTGGTCGATATAACGGGCTAATTCCATTATTCATTTCCTCCTCTGACAAATAAGTCTGACATCTAACATATTACCATGTTTTTTCGAGATGTAACAGCTTTCAAATTCAAATGAGTTGACGACGTTTACGAGCGACGACCCAACTGTTCCAACTGAAAAAGAAGATGGCCAGCCAAATACAAGTAAATGCGAAGACATGATACGCTGTGAACGGTTCATGATACATGACGACTCCGATAATCAAACTAAGTGTCGGTGCGATGAATTGAAGGAATCCGACGAGTGTGAACGGGATATGTTGTGCCCCGTAACCAAACAAAAGAAGCGGAAGCGCCGTCACCACACCCGTCCCTAGCAATGCGACCCAAATCATCGGTGACATGTCGAAAGCAATCTGATCCGTGACGACCTGATTGCTGAGAAAAATGAGCGCGACAGGCACGACAGCTAACGTCTCAATCCCGAGACTCACTGTTGAAGCGAGAGGTCGCCGTTTTTTCACCATTCCATAAAAACCGAACGTACTCGCTAATACGAACGAGATCCACGGAAACGAGCCATACCCAAGCGTCAAGACGAGGACGCCGATTGACGCAATCCCGACCGCCATCCATTGGACTCGGTTTAATGATTCCCGAAAGACGAGCACCCCTAACACCATACTGACAAGCGGGTTAATATAATATCCGAGGGATGCCTCGATGATATAACCGTGATTGACAGCCCATATGTACACGAACCAGTTTGCACTGACGATGAATCCATTCAACATGAACGCGTTTCGTGTGGCAGGGTGGCGAAGAGCGTAACCGAACTCTTTCCACTGATTCGTCCATCTTAAGACGAGTAAAATAAATAAAAAGGACCAAACGATACGATGTGCCAAAATTTGCCCACTCGGCACTTCCTGCAAAAACTTCCAATAGATTGGGAGGACGCCCCACATCACGTAGGCCCCGATTGTCGTCCATACTCCCTTGTTCACACGTTCACCCGCTCTCTTTCAAGATAAAAATAGTTTAGTCGATGAATGACTTCCGATACAAGGCTTTTGTTTCATGAAAAAAGGACGCGAAATCGCGTCCCCTACTGTTTATTGCTTTATCTGTTCGATGGCAGATAGAGCTTGTGCTAAATCTTCAACTAAATCATCGATATCTTCTAATCCAACTGAGATTCGAACGAGTCCGTCCGTGATCCCGAGTTCTGCACGTCGCTCAGCCGGAATCGACGCATGTGTCATGCGAGCCGGAACACTGATCAAGCTCTCAACTGCACCGAGACTCTCTGCGAGCGTGAAATACTTCGTCTTCGCGACCATCATTTCAGCCGCTTCGGCCGAACCGACGTCAAACGCAATCATGCCACCGAACCCACGCGCTTGCGACAAGTGGACGCGTTTCGCTTCTTCACTAGAGACACTCGGGTGAAGGACACGTGACACGTTCTCGTTTGATTGTAAGAATTCAACCAACGCCCGTGCGTTCGATTCAATCTCTTCCATTCGAACGGCAAGTGTCTTAATCCCACGTACGACGAGGAAGCTGTCTTGAGGTCCGAGGACTGCACCGACCGAATTTTGGAGAAATGCCAACGCTTCTCCTTGTTCTTCCGTACGTGCGACGACTAAACCTGCCACGACGTCACTATGACCGCCTAAATATTTTGTGGCGCTGTGTAAGACATAGTCGGCACCAAGGTCGATCGGATTTTGGAAGTAAGGTGTCATGAACGTGTTGTCTACGACGAGCAAGACATCTGCCTCATCCGCAATCGTGCGCATCGCTCGGATATCCGTCACGTTCAAGAGTGGATTTGTCGGCGTCTCCACATAAATCATTTTCGTGTTCGCTTGTAGCGCATCACGAACCGCCGTTTCATCGGATGTATCGACAAAAGTTGCCTCCAAGCCTCGTGACTGAAATACTCGATTGAATACACGGTATGTTCCTCCATATACATCAGACCCGACGATGACGTGGTCTCCAGATTTCAACAACATGAGTACGGTCGAGATGGCAGCCATCCCAGACCCAAATGCAAAACCTTGCACACCGCCTTCGATATCCGCTATGAGTGTCTCAAGTGCGGTACGTGTCGGGTTTGCAGATCGAGAATACTCGTATCCTTCCCGTAAGTTACCGATTCCGTCTTGCTTATATGTGCTCGTTTGATAAATCGGTGGTGTGACCGCCCCTGTTAATGGGTCGGTCGTTTTACCGCCGTGAATGAGTGCTGTCTTTGTACGCATGTTCTGCCTCCTTGACAATTCCTTGACTTAAATATCGTTCTGCACTGTCTGGCAAGATCGTCACAATCGTGCCTTCCGACATTTGATTTGCTTCCTTTACACATGCTGCGATGGCAGCACCAGAAGAACTTCCGATGAGCAATCCTTCCTGTTTCGCAAGATGCGCCACGTAATAGAAGGCTTCCTCATCTGTGATGGTATGAATCGCATCGACATAAGACTTTTCCAAAAATGGCGGCCATTTTTCGACGCCAATTCCTTCTGTTTTATGTGGACCTGGCTCACCACCGTTCAAAATCGAACCGACCGGCTCCACGACCACAGTTTTCGTCCCTTGTGGTTTTAACGTTTTGGCGACACCAGTGAACGTACCTCCTGAACCCGCCCCCGCTACAAATACGTCGATTTGTGGCACGTCCTTCAACAACTCTTGCGAAAGGATGTCGACATAGGCGTCCGGGTTGTCCGGATTTGAAAACTGTTCCGGCACGTATGCGTCATGTTCTTCAGCCAATTCAAGCGCGTAACTGATTGCGCCTTTCATTCCAAGCTCGGTTGGCGTGTTGACGACGGTCGCTCCAAGGAGACGCATCAATGCTTGTTTCTCTTGACTAAACTTTTCAGGGGTCACGGTAATCAGACGAATGTCGTATCGCTGACAAGCGAGCGCGAGTCCGATTCCCGTATTCCCAGCTGTCGGCTCGATCACAGTACCACCTGGTGCCACGTCTCCACGTTTCATCGCCCGCTCAATCAAATTCATACCGAGTCGGTCTTTGACACTTCCTCCCGGATTCATCATCTCCATCTTCCCGTACACTTTTACCGTAGCTGGAACAGGTAATGAACGGAGCTCGATGAGCGGTGTGTCCCCGATGAGTTCATAGACGTCACGGACAATCATCTTACGCTTCGTCCTTGAAGACGATATGCCACTCGTCACGTTTCGCAAGCATGTCAGCTGCTAATTTTTTGGCTCCCTCAAAATCATGATGGTTCGCATTCCCGCACTGTACAGGGTTTTGCGCTGGCAATTCTTCCGCGTTCATCGCATCGCGCAATGTCGCTTCTACGAGGTCGAGCATGCGCTCATAGTTCCCATCATTCAACATCGTCCAATAGAAACCTGTTTGGCATCCCATCGGCGAAATGTCCACGATGTCTTCTGAATGATTACGGCTGTTTTCGGCGATCAAATGCTCGAGAGAGTGAACAGCACGCATCGGCATGAGGCCTTCGTTCGGTTGGATGAAGCGAATATCATACTTGTAAATCGTATCAGCCGTTCCTTCTTTCACACCGGCGAGACGGACAAATGGAGCCTGAACTTTCGTATGATCCAAGTTAAAGCTTTCAACGTTATATGTTTTCATGAGTAATTCCTCCTAATTATTTTGTAGCGACGACAAGCCAAACAAATTTATTTTTCTGTGTCATTGTCACGTTGTATCCATTCGCCTCTAGCATCGTACGAATGGTTGTCGTATATGGATAATATTCACGATTTAAATCCTCGACCAAGTCTGAATAGCCTTGTTCCGTAGCCCAGTCAATAATTTCTTGACGTGCGTGTGGAGATTCGAACATCGTATCAAGCAATACGAACTTCGGATGTCCCCAATCGCGAACATATTGACCGATCGCTGTTTCTTTCTCAGAATCCGTCAAGTGATGGAAAGCGTACGAGGAAACGACCGTATCGACATGTGAGAACGTTGGATAACGGAGAAAATCTCCATGTTTGACCGATATGCCCAACTTCTCAATTGCAATCTGCCTCATTTCTGGAGAAGGTTCGATTGCAATTAAAGGATGTCCCTTTAAAATTCGGGCACTCAAGTTGCCTGTGCCGACACCAAATTCCAAGACCGTTCCTTCAACGTGTAACGCAACGTCATCAAGCATTTGATCATATCCGACAAATACTTCATGATATTGTTCGTCATGCCCCCCGACTGCCGTATCGTAATCTTTCGCCCAATCCTTGAAGATATCCATGAATGGTAAATTCATAGCGCCACCCCATCCTTAATTCTGACTAAATTGATATGTTTTATTGGTATTTAACATTAACGTTACATTAACAGGTTTTTTTGGACATTTCAAGTCATTCGCGTGATTCTTACGATCACCAAAATTTGATATAGGTCTTATGATTCAGGTCTTTAGTAATTGTCTGAACATTTAAATTTGTGCAAAAACACTCCCCTACTTTACAAAAAAATCCACTCTTTTTCGTCTGAACAACGATATGATAGTTCACAATGCAAGAAAAAAACTTTGTTTTTTACAGGTAATAACAAATATTAGGGGGTAAACACGTTGCCAAGAAGAAAAGTCTACTTAAACGCTTCACTTGCTACATGTATTGCTTTAACACCTGTGTTGATTCAAGCGGGTACGTCATCTGTTTCAGCAGAAGCTTCCATCAAACCAAAAATTGAGCTCGAAAAGAAACAGAAAAAAGTCCGGGTCGTCGTCGAACTCGTCGGTGCACCTGCAATCGCAGAAGCAGCGCAAAAAGGGAAAAAATTTAATGAGTTGACGAAATCAGAACAAGACAAGGCGCAACAATCTGTTCAGTCTGAACAGAAACGCGCAAAATCCGCATTGAAAAAACAAGGCGTGACTGCTACACCAATCGAAGAGTTCACGACCGTTTTTAACGGCTTCTCCACTTTCCTCTCTACAAGTGAAATCGCTAAAGTTGAAGCGCTACCTGAAGTAGCGACTGTACATGTCGTGAATGAATATGAACGTCCTGAAGTGAAACCAGATATGGTTACAAGCAACAGAATGGTACAAGCCGAACAAACATGGGGAGATTACGGATTTGCCGGAGAAGGTACCGTCGTCGCTGTCATCGACTCGGGAATTGATGCCAACCACCGTGATTACCGAATCACAGATTCGAAAACGGCAGAATTGACGAAATCAGAAGTCGATCAGGCGATCACTTCGTTCGGTCTACCTGGTGAATATGTGAATGAGAAAGTTCCATACGCCTATAATTACTACGACGAAAACGATGATATTAAAGATGATTCCCCAGGCGCTTCTATGCACGGTCAGCACGTCTCAGGGACGGTCGCTGCAAACGGTGATTTAGAAAACGGTGGAATTAAAGGTGTCGCACCTGAAGCTCAAATCCTTGGCCTTAAAGTATTCAGTAACGACCCGAACTACGCATCTACATATGGAGATATTTATATTAAAGCGATTGACGATGCGATCAAGCTTGGAGCTGACGTCATTAACATGAGTCTTGGTTCAACAGCAGGCTTTGTCGATGTTGACTCTCCTGAACAACAAGCCGTTCAACGCGCTGTAGACAACGGTGTCTTCATGTCCATCTCTGCTGGGAACTCAGCATACTTCGGACATGGATTCGACTTACCAACGGCTTCAAACCCAGATACGGGTGTCGTCGGGGCGCCTAGTGTCAGCCAAGCATCGACATCGGTCGCTTCGCTCGAGAACGATCAAATTCAACTGGATGCTTTCCGCGTCGGTGATGAAAAAATCGGATGGAAGAAACAAGATGGACCTGCATTCTCGGAAGGTACATATGACATCGTTTACGTCGGAGATGGACAACCAGAAAACTATGCCGGGAAAGACGTGAAAGGAAAGCTCGTTCTCGCTGTTCGCGACGGAGGATACTTCTACTCGAAGATTCAAAAAACGGCTGAGGCACAAGGGGCAGCCGGTGTCATCGTACGAGGCGCCGTCTCACACGGAGACTATGTGTCTATGGCTCTCGATCAACCACTCATCCCGATGGCATCACTCAGCATCCAAGACGGGAACGAATTAAAAGAGAAATTAGCGGATGGACCGCTCCAACTCACGTTTGCCGGTGATCGAATCAGCGTCAACAACCGCTCGGCAGGCGCAATGTCTGATTTCACATCTTGGGGTGTCACACCGAACCTTGACTTCAAGCCGGAACTTTCAGCCCCAGGCGGTCAAATCTTCTCAACGTTCAACGACAACCAATACGGTTTGATGAGCGGAACATCGATGGCCGCACCTCACGTTGCCGGCGGTGCAGCTCTTGTTCTTGAACGTGTCGATCGCGATTTCGACTTGAGCGGAGCGGCTCGTGTGACGATGGCAAAGAACTTGCTACTCAATACGTCGAAACCTGTCACAGACATCGGACCGTATAACCAGGAATTGAAGCAGTCTCTTCCATATTCACCACGTAGGGCGGGAGCTGGTCTCATGCAACTCCATGCGGCCGTCACATCTCCGGCAGTCGCGTATGAGAAGAAGACGAAAGAAGCGAAAGTCGCTTTAAAAGAATTGTCGAAGAGTAAGGCGAAGTTCACGATTGTCGTTGAAAACATGTCTGACGAATCACTCACATACGATGTGGCCGCTTCCCTCCAGACAGACCTTGCCGTTACTAACAAGGATGGCGTCATTCAGAATGCGATGGAAGCTCAGGCGCTTCAACAAGCAATCATTAAGATCAATGGCAAAAACACAAGTAAAGTCACGTTGAAGGCAAAACAAAAGAAAGAAATCACAGTCTCGATTGACGTCTCGAAGGCACAAGTACTTAATCCTGAAACGTTAGAAGGAACGGTATCTGCAAAATCAGTCTTTGAGAATGGTTACTTCGTCGATGGATTCCTACGCTTGACTGACCCACGTGGGACAGACGGCAATCCGTCACTCGTTGTCCCATTCGTCGGATTCGAAGGCGATTGGGGCAAAGCACCAATCTTTGACGAAACGATTTATGAAGATGGTTCATTCTATGGAATCTCTGGATTGGTCGATGCGGCCGGGAACTATTTAGGAGAGAAACTTGATGAGTCTGTAGCTGAAGAGGCGGTAGCGATTTCGCCTGACGGAGACGGTTCAAAAGACACGGCTACCCCGGTCTACTCGCTCTTACGAAATGCGAAAGACGTCAAGTATCGGATCGTCGATGAAAAAGGAAACGTCCTTCGTACCCTTAAAATCGAAGAGGAATTGAGAAAGAACTACTTTGATGGCGGAAGTGGTGACCCATACTACTACACGTCAGATAACGCTTGGGACGGAAAACTGAACGGAGAGATGGCGCCGAAAGGAACGTACTACTACGAAATTGAAGCGAGCATCGACTACATGAAAAAACAAGCCCAGACGCTACGGATCCCAGTGAAAGTGGATTACACGAATCCTCGCTTCACGATTCGTTGGAACGAAGGTGTGGCTAGTGTCAAAGCATCCGACGACTTTGCAGGAATCAACGGTATTGAGTTCCTCCTCAATGGGAAAGTCGTTGCGAAAGAAGCAAAAGATACAGCAAACTTCACACTCGATGCGCCACTTGAATCAACGGACCAACTATCGGTTCGCGTTTCAGATAATGCGGGTAACGTGATCACACGCGACGTATCTACAGAAAATGACTCAGATAAACCAGGAGTTTTTGTCGATGCACCACTCGCCCTGTCTCCATACGGTTCATCGATTGTGCCAATCATCGGTCAGATTAAAGATGCCTCTGACGTTGTATCGTTCACCGTCGACGATGTGGACGTACCGCTCACGTATGACGCAGCTGCAAAACAATACACGTTCAATACGACACGTTCGTATGAAGATGGATTCCACAAGATTCGTTTCATCGCGGAAGACACGTCTGGTAACGTGACGAACTTCGTCCGTCCAATCTTTGTCGATTCTACGGAGGCGGCAATCTCAATCAGCAACGTTCCGAAAAACGTCTCGGCGAAGCAAGACACTGTGAACGTGAAAGTTCAAGTGACGGATAACTTTGACGACATCAAACTCCGTGTCAACGGTGATTTGAAATGGAGTCATACGTTGAAAGAACCTTATGCGATGCGCGCATTCTCACGTACCGAAACCGTCTCACTTCCTGTAACGAAGGGACAAAACACTTTCACATTTGAAGTGACTGACCTCGGTGGCAATGTGACGAAGAAAGTCATCACGATCAATAAAAAATAATTTATTCACGAAAAAAACGGCTGCCCACGAGGGTCAGCCGTTTTCTTATTCTTTCGCCAATTCAAGCGCGTACGAGATGGCAGACAGTGCATATAACGGAGCCGTCTCCGAACGTAGGATTCGAGGTCCGAACGCACAAGCAATCGCACCCGCGTCTATCCATTGCGTGACTTCTGCTGTGTCAAATCCGCCTTCAGGTCCCGTGATGACGAGGAGGCGTTGTTTTGATTGAAGTCGATTCAATGTGTCGACAAGTGCCGACTGCTCGCCTTCTTTTGCCGATTCTTCATATGCGATGATGACTTCATCATACTGTTCAAATTGCTTCGACAGTTGCTTCGAAGTGAGGAACGTACATGACGGAACAACGGCCCTATACGATTGCTCAGCCGCCTCTTGCATGATTTTTTGAATACGTTCTACTTTTTTCGGCACTTTTTTCGAGTCCCATTTGGCGACTGATCGGGAAGATTCGAACAATAGAAGATGATGAACGCCGAGCTCGGTCGCTTTTTGCGCGACAAGTTCGACCTTGTCTCCTTTTGGCAACGCATAAGCGAGCGTCACGTCAATCGGCAGTTCGGTCTCTGATTGACGAGTCGACAATACTTTAGCCACTCCACTCTTCTTCTCAAGCGACGTCACGACACATGCGTACTCATTGCCCGTCCCGTCGAGAAGAACCATTTCGTAACCCGCCCCTTGTCGCAGGACCGTTCCGATATGATGAGCGACATCTGAAGGAAGTGTCACAACATCGCCTGTGAAAGCTTCTGGTATCAGAAAATAACGTTGCATAGCTTATCCCTTCTTGGCGATGATCGCGACCCAGTCTTCCATCACGCGTGTCTCTTCAATTTCAAATCCTGCAGCTATCAGAGCGTTCGTGACTTCCGCCCGTTTCTCTCCAATGATACCGGATGTGATGAAGCGACCTCCCGTTTTCGTACGAGCATACGCATCTTCGATGAAGAGAAGAATGACATCAGCAAGAATGTTTGCCACGACCAAGTCATATTCTCCGTCCACACCTTTTAATAAATCTCCCGTGTCGACTTGAACGAGCGATTCGACACCGTTCGTCTCCACGTTTTGACGAGCCGATTCAACGGCAACCGAATCCAAGTCTAGCGCTTTTACGCTCGTCGCTCCAAGTTTCGCAGCGGCGATCGACAATACGCCTGATCCTGTACCGACATCAATGACGCGGTCACCTTCCCGGATGTAGTTCTCAATCGCTTGAATACAGAGCATCGTCGTCGGGTGTGTCCCCGTACCGAACGCCATGCCCGGGTCAAGCAAGATGACATTCTCTTCCGGTTGTGGTGTGTACTCTTCCCACAAAGGGACAATCGTCAGCTGTTGTGAGATTTTGACCGGCTTGTAATACTGCTTCCAAGAATGCGCCCAATCTTCCTCATCAATCTCTGCGACCGTGACCTCACCTGATCCGATATCAAGCATGTTCCGGAGTCGCTCGATTTCTTTTTTCAAGTTTGCGAGCACATCTTGGAAATCACCTGAAGCCGGCACGTACGCTTTGACGTGCACTCCAGAAGTCGGATACGTTTCACGATCCGAAACGTCCCAAATCTCTCCGAAATGGTCTTCCGCCATCATTCGGTCGAAGTCTTCGACGTCCTCGATGACGACACCTTGTGCCCCCACTTCGTGTAATAAGTTCGATACGGCTTCCACCGCAAGCTGTGTCGTGTGGACACAAATTTCAGACCATTTCATCGTTTGTACACACTCCTTTTAGTGACTAAAGAACTTTTTCATTTTTTGGAACATGCCGTGTTCCTCTTCGACACCCGATTCGCCACTGATTTCTTCGAATTCACGAAGCAATTCTTTTTGGCGGTCCGTCATATTTTTCGGTGTCATGACAATGACGCTCACGTACTGGTCGCCATTCGCGCCACCACGCACACTTGGCATCCCTTTTCCGCGTAAACGGAACTTCGAGCCAGTTTGTGTTCCAGCTGGCACTTTCAAACTCACGTTCCCGTGAACCGTCGGAACTTCGATTTCTGCGCCAAGTGCCGCTTGTGCGAACGTGACCGGCATTTCCATCGCAATGTGTTGGTCGACACGTTCAAAGATCTCATGAGCTTTCACGCGGACGACGACGTATAAGTCTCCCGCTGGTCCTCCGTTCACGCCAGGACCGCCTTTTCCAGATAAACGGATCTGTTGCCCGTTATCGATACCGGCTGGGATTTTCACCTCGACGGTCTGGTTCTTCTTCACGTGACCCGAACCATGACAAGTCGGACATTTTTCTTTGATCGTCTTACCACTACCGTGACACTTGCTACAAGGACGTTGGTTGACCATACGACCGAGAATTGTGTTTTGCTCAACCGTCTCGACGCCACTGCCGCCACATTGGTTACACGTTTCTGGTTTCGTTCCAGGTTTCGCACCGTTCCCCATACACGTGTCACATTCGACTTCGATTTCGAGCTCGATTGTTTCCGTCTTGCCTGTCACACTCTCCATGAAATCGAGGTCAACAACGTATTGATAATCTTCTCCACGACGCGGTGCGTTCGGGTCTTGACGACGTCCGCCGCCTCCGAAGAACATGTCAAAGATATCACCGAATCCACCTTGGAAGTCACCGCCGCCTCCGAATTGGTTCGCCCCTTCAAAACCGAATCGGTCATACTGGGCACGTTTTTGTTCGTCAGAAAGCACTTCGTAGGCTTCACCAATTTCTTTAAACTTATCCGCCGCATCTGCTTCTTGGTTGATGTCCGGGTGATATTGACGGGCCAATTTCCGATATGCCCGCTTGATTTCTTGTGCCGAGGCCGACTTGTCGAGCCCGAGCACTTCATAATAATCTCGTTTCGCCACTATTCTCGCTCCTATCCTTACAATCTACGTATCGATTTTACCGATTCTACCTTAACATGGAAAGAGCCAAAGCAGAAACCTGCTTTGGCGCTCTCCTTTACAACGGCTGTTTATTTACGGTCGTCGAGATCCTCAAACTCTGCGTCCACGACATCATCGTCCTGTTTCGCTTCTGTTTGTGGTTCTGCGCCTTCAGCACCTTGCTGTTCAGCCATTTTAGCATATACTTTTTGCGTCAACTCTTGAACGACAGCTGACAATTCGTCTTTGGCTGTACGGATCGCCTCAAGGTCTGAACCTTCGAGAGCAGTTTTCGCTTTTTCTTTCGCAGCTTCTGCTTTTTCTTTGTCCGCCTCTTCCACTTGCTCACCAAGGTCTTTGATTGCCTTGTCTGTCGCGAAGACGAGTTGGTCTGTTTCGTTGCGAAGTTCCGCTTCTTCTTTACGTTTGTTATCTGCGTCAGCGTTTGCTTCAGCTTCTTTTACCATACGCTCGATTTCTGCCTCATCGATACCTGAAGAAGATTGGATTGTGATCGACTGTTCTTTGTTCGTACCGAGATCTTTCGCTGATACGTGAACAATTCCGTTTGCATCGATATCGAATTTAACTTCGATTTGTGGCACACCACGTGGTGCTGGCGGAATGTCAGTCAATTGGAAGCGACCAAGTGTCTTGTTGTCTGGTGCCATCGGGCGTTCCCCTTGAAGGACGTGGATGTCAACAGCAGGCTGGTTATCTGCAGCAGTTGAGAACACTTGTGATTTCGATGTCGGGATCGTCGTGTTGCGATCGATCAGTTTCGTCATCACGCCACCCATTGTCTCGATACCGAGTGAGAGTGGAGTAACGTCGAGAAGGACGACGTCTTTTACGTCTCCAGCGAGAACTCCACCTTGGATTGCTGCACCGAGTGCAACAACTTCATCCGGGTTTACCCCTTTGAATGGCTCTTTCTTCGTGAAGTCGTGGATTGCTTTTTGGACGGCAGGGATACGTGTCGAACCACCGACGAGAATGATCTTATCGAGGTCAGATGGTGTAAGTCCTGCATCTTTCAAGGCACGACGAGTTGGTTCCATTGTGCGTTCGACAAGGTCAGCCGTCAATTCTTCAAACTTCGCACGCGTGAGTGTCATCTCCAAGTGGAGTGGACCTGCTTCACCTGCTGTGATGAATGGAAGGCTGATGTGTGCGCTTGTGACGCCTGAAAGGTCTTTTTTCGCTTTTTCAGCTGCATCTTTCAAACGTTGAAGTGCCATCTTGTCTTTCCCGAGGTCGATGCCGTTCTCTTTTTTGAATTCTGAAACGAGGTAGTCGATGACTTTTTGGTCGAAGTCATCTCCACCGAGACGGTTGTCACCAGCTGTAGCGACAACTTCGAATACGCCATCGCCAAGCTCAAGGATTGAAACGTCGAATGTACCACCACCGAGGTCATAGATCAAAATCGTGTGATCTTCACCTTTATCTAATCCGTAAGCAAGTGCCGCAGCAGTTGGCTCGTTGATGATTCGCTTGACATCAAGACCAGCGATTTTACCAGCATCTTTTGTCGCTTGACGCTCAGCGTCATTGAAATATGCAGGAACTGTGATGACTGCTTCCGTGACTGTTTCACCGAGGTAGTCTTCAGCATCCTTCTTCAACTTCTGCAAAATGATTGCCGAGATTTCTTGTGGTGTGAATTTCTTACCGTCTACGTCAACTGTATGTGACGTTCCCATGTGACGTTTGATTGATTGGATCGTGTTCGGGTTCGTGATGGCCTGACGTTTTGCGACCTCACCTACTTGACGCTCTTCCCCTTTGAATGCAACAACCGAAGGAGTCGTACGGTTACCTTCTGCGTTTGAGATGACGACTGCTTCGCCACCTTCCATTACTGCCACACATGAGTTTGTAGTCCCTAAGTCAATACCGATAATTTTACCCATCGTTTATTCCTCCGTCTCGTTAAGTAGTATTATTCTGCAACTTTTACCATGCTTGGACGAATGACTCGACCATGCATCGTATATCCTTTTTGAAGCTCCATCGTCACGATGCCCGACTCGAACTCGTCGCTCGGTTCTTGCATGACTGCTTGATGGAAATTCGGGTCGAACGGCTGTCCGACTGCTTCAATCACTTCGACTTGCTCAGCATTCAATACGTCAAGCAGTTGACGATGAATCATATCGACGCCTGATTGAATTTGCAAAGCATCCTCTGAAGTTGCTTGTACTTGAAGTGCACGCTCAAAGTTATCAATGAGCGGAATCAATTTTTCAATGACAGACTGTGAAGCAAACTTGACGCGTTTTGCATTCTCTTCATTCGTCCGACGACGGAAGTTGTCAAAGTCGGCACGAATGCGAAGTTCGCTCGCTTTCAACGCTTCGATTTCTTTTTGTAAGTCCGTCCCCTCAGAACTTTCTTCCACAATCTCAGCATTTAAAACCTCATCTTCATTTGATTCAGTTGACTCGTTCTCTTCTGTCTGTGCCGAGTCTACAGATTTTTCTTCAAGCACGTCTTCTTGTTCGTGCCCGTTTTGATGATCTGCTGTCATAGTAAAACTCCTTTCCGTCATTCATCTAGTTTCGTTCGTCGCAACGCTTCAATAATTTGTCCCATCATTTGGACACCGTGACGGTAATTCATTCGAGTCGGGCCAATCATGGCAATCGTTCCGAACGTTTTTCCATCTAGTGTATAATCCGAAGTGATGACACTACAGTTTTGAAGGGCGACAATTCCGTTCTCGCTCCCAATGCTCACATAAATCTCGCGATTTGGCAACGATTCGAGCCAGTGCGTCAATCGTTCTTGCTCATCAATCCATTCTAGGAACGGTCTGAGCGTGTCTAACGTCTGAAACTCAGGTTGGTTGAAGATATTCTTCTTGCCTCCGAGATAAAGCGAAGACGGCGTTTGAATTCCAACCGTCGACTGAATCAGTTGCATCATATTTTCATATTGCTGTCGCTGCGCGAGTTGCAATTTTGCAACCTCTTCTCCGATTCGGACTTTAAGTTGTCCGATCGCTGTCCCGACGAGACGATCGTTTAACAGTCGAATCGTTTCCTCGATGACTTCAGGAGCTACACGTGATTCGAACATGACCGTACGATGCTCGACATGACCTTGATCCGTGACGATGAGAACGACACCACGTCGCTCATCTAATGGCATAAAGTCCACACGTGCCAATCTTTCAGATTGGCTATTGGGACCGAGGGCGACCGTCGTATAATTGGTCAAATCAGAAAGGAGATCTGCAGCTTGGCGAATCAGGATCTCAGACTCTTTTGAAGATTGCTTTAAACGCTCTTCTAAGCGACCCGTTTCCCGCTCGTCGATGATTTGCTTCTCGACGAGGTGGTCCACGTAATATCGGTATCCGACCTCTGACGGGATTCGACCCGCGGAAGTATGTGGTTTTTCAATCAACCCCATGTCTTCCAAATCGGCCATATCGTTCCGAATCGTTGCCGAACTAAACGTCAAATCGTCTCGTTTCGATAACGTACGTGAACCGACCGGTTGAGCCGTCTGAATATAATCGTCAATGATGGCTCGAAGAATGAGCAATTGTCGATCTGTCAGCACAACATCACTCCTCTCTGAAAAAGTTACCTCGCTTTATTAGCACTCATATTTAACGAGTGCTAATCACACTTCAAATATTATCATGTTCTCACTATTTGTCAATTCATACACTCGGATTTTTTCACCTTTTTTACAGACGGCAAACCTGAAAAAGAAACAGTGTTTCGTTATGATAGAACGTGAGGTGATGAAATGTTTACAACAAAACAATTTAACGTATTCAAACAGGACGGACTCGACGAACGCATGTCTGGCATCCGTTCGGATATTCAACCGCTCTTTCATCGGATTTATGACGAGGTCGGCCCACAGCTCGAGGCAGATGTCGGAATCCCTCTCTACCTGCATGTCGCAAAACATGCACGCCGCACGGTAAACCCTCCGAAAGACACATGGATGGCCATCTGTCACGATAAGCGCGGGTATAAAAAACATCCACACTTACAAGTCGGTCTTTTCGACGACCGCGTTTTCATCTGGCTCGCATTCATCTATGAGATGCCGAACAAAGACGCAATCGCGAAACATTTGCAACAAATCGATTTTAAATCAACGTTTACTGATTTCCATATTGCGGGCGACCATATGAAAAAAGATGCGTTCCTAATTGAAGAGACATCAAACGAAGACATCCAGGCGTTGCTCGAGCGCTTCGGCACTGTCAAAAAGGCTGATTTCTTAATCGGACGACAACTGCCTGCCGATGCATCGATTCTTCAAAACGAAGACGCTTTTCTCGCTTTGGTCGAAGACACGTTCGCTCGGCTCACGCCGCTCTATCGTGATCTCGTCTTATAATGCTAAAAAATGGACAAGTCCCAAATAAGGGACTTGTCCATTTTTCATGACTCGGTATGCTCGAGTTTTGCCTCTCCGATAAATGCCGCGAACGCTTCGTTCGCGAGTGGTAGACCAGACGCCGTCAATCGGATATGGGAGTCTGTCCGTTCAATCAACGACTTCTTCACCAAATCGTCGATGACGTGACCGAACACATGATCGAGTGCCACGCCATACTTCTGTTCAAATGTCTGAAGGGAGACCCCTGAACGCATTCGTAATCCGAGGAACAGCTCTTCTTCCATTTTTTCTACTTCTTCGAGCTCAGTCACCCGTTTCACCGGGATACCTTCCGCTTTAATATAGTGAGGGATCGGTGCGATATTTGCACGACGTGTGCCATTTAAATAGCTGTGCGCACCTGCCCCGAATCCATAATACTCTTCGTTCCGCCAGTACACTTGGTTGTGACGACTTTCTCGACCCGGCAACCCATAGTTCGAGATTTCGTATTGCTTCAGTCCATGTCGTTCAAGTGTCTCCATTACTTTAAGATACATCTCGACCTCGACATCCTCTCCCGGTAAACGGAGCTTACCTTTTCGGTCTTGAATCGCAAACACGGTATGCGGCTCAAGAATTAAGGAATAGGATGAGACGTGTTGAATCGGAAGCTCGAGCGCTAGCTTCAAGTCTCGGTCAATCTGTTCGAACGTCTGTTCTGGTAGCCCGAACATGAGGTCAATCGAGATATTATCAAAGCGCTTCGCCGCCTCATTCACCGTTTCAAATACGTCGTCAGCGCGATGCGTTCTTCCGATCCGTTCGAGCCCACCATCGTCGAATGTTTGGACACCGAAGCTGAGTCGATTGACGCCGCCGGCTTTCATCGTGTCGAGTTTTTCCGAACTTACAAAGTTCGGGTTCGCTTCGACAGAATATTCTAGGTCGTCTGAAGCGAGCGGGAGGAGGTGTCGACGGACCATGTCCATCAGGCGACCCATCTGCGCTTCATTGAGCGCCGTCGGTGTGCCCCCTCCAATAAAGATGGTCTCAATCCGTTCTGTCGGAAACGCTTCGAGCGTCAATACCATCTCTCGTTCTAATGCATCTAAATATTCATCAACAGGTTGGTTTTTTAAAAACACCTTGTTGAAATCACAGTAATAACAAATATGTTCACAAAATGGAATGTGAAGATATACGGCTTTAGCCAATTTCGGCCACCCCTTTCTTCTCATTCCATTTATAACGCTTTTCGTCCGTTCTTTCCAGCATGCGCCATCAATCGAACCGATGAATAAACAAACCGCTCTTTAACTTTGGTTCGAACCATGTCGATTTTGGTGGCATCTGCCCACCCCCATCAGCCACTCGCATCAACTGTGGCATCGTCGTTTCATGGCACGTAAACAGTAATTGGTCGGGTACTTGCGCGAGTTGTTGCAATTCTTCGATTGACCGGTTCCCTCCAACAAAATCGACTCTGGCATCCGTACGAATATCTTCAACGTTGAAGTACGGAGCAAGGATATCACGCTGTAACACGGCGACATCGAGATCGGTTTCATCTTTTCGTTTCGATAACTTGTAATAATTTCCTCGATACGCAGCGCCGAACACGCCATGACTTTCAGGTAAGACGAGTTCATCTTCTTCTGTCACTTCATACGAGAACGAAAGTCCTTCCAACATATGTTCCACTTCTTCAGGGGCGATAGTGGTCAACAGACGATGATATGGCAAAATCGTCAACTCGTCGCTCGGGAAGAGGACACCTAAAAAGTGTGTTCGTTCATTCTTTTGAGAATGTCCCCCACCCATCTCAGAAACGACCGCTGCCGCTTTTGCGCGATGATGACCATCCGCGATATAGATAGACGGAATCGTCGCACCAATCATCATGACGCGCGCAAGTTCTCGGCTCGGAATCATGAATCCTTCATGTAACACGCCACGATCATCCGTAAACGAGAACAGTGTCTCTTCTTCCGTCGCACTGTTTAAAATCTGTTTCAGACTCGCATGTGGCGGGTGGCTAAGTAAAATCGGACCGGTATGCGCCCCCGTCGCTTGGACATGTTCGACCCGTTCCCGTTCCTTCGTTTCACGGGTATGTTCGTGAATTTTGATTCGCCCGGCTTCATAGTCTGCGACTGAAAATGTGGCGACTAAGCCCGTTTGCTGACGTTCGTTCCGGGTCAATCGATATACGTAAAATCCACTCGGACGAACCGTCAGCTCGTCTTCGTATAGACGTTCTAGCTCCTGACGAGCACGCTTTCCCCAGTCTTCGAGTGAGAGGTTTGCTTGAAGAGCTTCTGGCTTATCTACCTTCAAAAATGAGTTCGGTTGCTCAGCGATGACCGCCTTCGCTTCTTCTACAGAAACGACGTCATACGGATCTGCGGCAACTTCTTTAGCGTGTACGGGCATGTATGGGCTGAACGGTTTAAATACGACCATAGGATCCTCCCTAAAATTCTCGGACGCGAATGACGCCCTTGATGTCATACAGTGCATGAATTGATAACGGTTCATGTTCGTTGTTGTCTAAATCAATCAATGTATAGGCCATCTCGCCTCGGCTACGGTTGATCATGTTATCGATGTTCAGTCCATGTGAGGCGAGCTCTCCCGTAATTTGTCCGACCATGTTCGGCACATTTTGATGCAAAATCGCGAGGCGACGTTTGCCGGTATACGGAAGTTCCGCATTTGGGAAGTTGGCGGACGAACGGATGTTACCAGTCTCCAGATATAATTTGAGTGTCTCGACGGCTTGGATGGCACAGTTGACTTCTGATTCCTTTGTCGAGGCACCGAGATGAGGCAACGCCATCACTTGAGGATGTCCGATGAGCGAGTGTCGAGGGAAGTCGGTGATGTATAGTCCGACGTGATGATGGAATGCTTCAACTAAATCAGCATCCTTCACGAGCTCCCCACGCGCGAAATTCAAAACGGTCATCCCTGGCTTCATCCGTTCGAACCAACTCCGGTCGATACTGAAGCGCGTCTCTTTCGTCAGCGGCATATGAATCGACAAGAGATCAACGGACCCTAGAACCTCACTCAAATGCTTGGCGCGTGTGACGTGTTTTGAAATATTCCAAGCGGCATCGACCGAGAGATGGGGATCATATCCGATGACATCGACCCCAAGTTGTAGAAGGTCATTGGCAAGTGAAGCCCCAATGGCCCCAAGCCCGATGATTCCTACTTTCTTCCCCCGTAACTCGGCCCCGAGGAACTGCCGTTTCTGTTGCTCCATCGCTTCTTCTAACTGAGATTGTGACTCGGTCGCCTGTTCATTTACCCAGTTGAAACCTTTGACGATCGGTCTGACCGAGAGAATCATACTGGCCAGGACGAGTTCTTTCACCGCATTCGCATTCGCGCCAGGAGTATGAAACGCCACGATTCCTTGTTTTGCTAGTTGATCGAGCGGGAGATTGTTGACACCTGCTCCGGCTCTTGCGATGGCGAGCAGATGGGGTGGGATCGCTTCATCGTGCACGTTATGACTTCTGAGTACCCAGGCGTCAGCTTGATCTGATGAATTGATGATATATTCATTCGGCTCAAATCGCTTCAGACCCGCTGCAGCGATTTGGTTAAATGTTTTGATGTGATACATGGTTCTCCTCCTCAAATGCTCTCATGACGTCGACAAGGCGCACAGCACCTTCTTTTGGCATCGCGTTATAAAGACTCGCCCTTAGACCACCGACGGAACGATGACCGCCGAGTTCGAGTAATCCGCGTTCAAGGGCAAATTGTTGAAAGTCCTTGTCTCGATTTTGGTCACCCGTTGTGAACGGGATGTTCGTCAAGGAGCGGCGTTCTCCCGACACGAGAGAAGAAAATACATTCGATTGTTCAAGGAACGAATAGACCGTATCGCTTTTTTCACGATTCAGTCGCTCCATCGCCTCGACGCCCCCTTGATCTTCGACCCACTTGAGGACACGTTCTGCAGCATACATACTGAACGTCGATGGCGTATTGAATAACGTATCGACATGAGACCCGTAATGAAGATAACTTGGTAGCTCCATCGACTGAATCAAGTCGCGACGTATAATGACGACCGTCAGTCCTGCTGGTCCAATATTTTTCTGCGCCCCCGCATAAATTACACCGAAACGCTCAACGTCAATCTGCTCGGCAAGAATATTCGAAGAGGCATCCGCAATGAGTGGGACATCCGTTTCGGGTATAGTCGTGAATCGGGTTCCTTCAATCGTATTGTTTAACGTCACATGTAGATAGTCGACATCTTGAGCGAGTCTCGGTTCAAATGACATCCCACCCGCTTCATTTATGAGCGGATGGATGACGTCGACCTGTCCGAAGTGCCTGGCATCTTCCATCGCTTTTTTAGACCAAATCCCTGTATCGACATAGGCGAAACGATTTCGTTTCCGTAAATTCATCGGGATCATGGAAAATTGTAGTGTCGCCCCACCTTGCAACCAAAGTACGGCATAGTTCTCGGGAATATGCATGAGTCTTCTGAGCCTTGCCTCGAGCGAGTCGACCACTTGTTGGAATGACTCTGAACGATGACTCGTTTCGATGATCGAGACCCCTTCATATTCGAATGTCAGCAGATGTTGTTGAATCTCTTGCATCACTTCTTTTGGTAGCATGCCGGGACCCGCAGAGTATGTATACGTCGACACGGTGTTTCCTCCTCTTTTGTCTGTCTAAGGGTGTACTCTTCCTTAAGCGAAGTGCCATTTCCTGCCTAAACAAAAAAATCACCCCGATTCGAACATCAGGGTGATTCAATCCAATTATTCTTCGTCCATCGATAGAACGGACATGAACGCTTCTTGCGGGACTTCGACAGACCCGACCATCTTCATGCGCTTCTTACCTTCTTTTTGTTTCTCAAGGAGTTTCCGCTTACGCGAGATGTCTCCCCCATAACATTTAGCCAAAACGTTTTTACGAAGTGCTTTGATTGTCGAACGCGCGACGATTTTTGTTCCGACGGCAGCTTGTACAGGGACTTCGAACTGCATCCGCGGGATGAGTGCTTTCAACTTCTCGACAATCACTTTTCCGCGTTCATACGCGAAGTCGCGGTGAACGATGAAGCTGAGGGCATCGACCACTTCGTTGTTGAGCAAGATGTCCATCTTCACGAGACGAGATTGACGATAGCCGATCAACTCATAGTCGAGAGACGCATATCCTTTCGTGCTCGACTTCAATTGATCGAAGAAGTCATAGACGATTTCACTCAGCGGGATTTCATACGTGATTTTGACGCGTGTCGTGTCGATATACTGCATATCGATGAACGTCCCACGTTTCTTCTGACAAAGCTCCATGATGGCCCCGACATAATCGTTCGGTGTCATGACGGCCGCTTTGACGTAAGGTTCTTCGATCGATTCCACTTTTTGTTGTTCCGGCATCTTCGATGGGTTATCAACGTGGACGACTTCTCCTGAAGTTGTCGTCACGTGATAGATAACCGATGGTGCCGTCGTGATCAAGTCGATCCCGAATTCACGCTCAATCCGTTCTTGGATGATTTCCATGTGAAGCATCCCTAGGAATCCACAACGGAAACCGAATCCGAGTGCTTGTGACGTCTCAGGTTCAAACTCGAGCGCGGCATCCGAAAGTTGAAGCTTTTCGAGTGCCTCACGAAGGTCGTTGTAGTTGGCTGCATCGATTGGATACAATCCACAGTACACCATCGGGTTCATTTTACGGTAACCCGGAAGCTGACTCGTGGCTGGATTTTTCGCAAGTGTAATCGTATCCCCGACACGAACATCTCCGACTGTTTTGATTGATGCAGAAAGTGTTCCTACATCACCGACGTTCAATTCTTTGACCGAGACAGGCTTCGGTGTCGATACACCGAGGTCCGTTACTTCGAACGTCTTCCCGGTAGCCATCATCTGAACTTTATCTCCTACTTTGACCGAACCGTTGACGATTCGAATCGATGCGACGACACCACGGTAGGCATCATAGTACGAGTCGAAGATCAAGGCTTGTAACGGTTCTGACGGATCACCTGTCGGAGGTGGAACAAGTTCGACGATTTGCTCGAGAATCTCTTCGATTCCAATCCCTGCCTTGGCAGAAGTCGGGACCGCATCGCTCGCGTCGAGACCGATGACGTCTTCAATCTCTTGACGGACGCGATCGACATCCGCTGACGGCAAGTCGATTTTATTGATGACCGGAATGATTTCGAGGTCGTTATCGAGTGCTAAGTATACGTTCGCAAGAGTTTGCGCTTCAATTCCTTGTGCCGCATCGACGACGAGAATTGCACCTTCACATGCCGCAAGCGAACGCGACACTTCATACGTGAAGTCGACGTGTCCTGGCGTGTCAATCAAGTGAAGAATATACTCTTCTCCGTCTTTTGCCGTATAGTTCAATTTAACAGCGTTCAATTTAATTGTAATCCCACGCTCACGCTCTAAATCCATCGCGTCAAGCGTCTGCTCTTTCATCTCACGAGCCGTGAGTGCACCAGTTTTCTCAAGAATCCGGTCAGCGAGTGTCGACTTTCCATGATCGATGTGAGCGATAATCGAAAAGTTACGAATCTTCTTCTGACGATTCTCTAATTCTTGTTTATTCATATATGGGTTCACCTATCCTTCTCATGCATACCGTGTCATTATATCAAAATCCTAAAGTAATGTGTACGACCTACTACAACAATACCACATATAGTTTTCAGAATAATCATCAAGTGGTTGCTTTTCATATAACCGTTTGCTACAATTGTGCTTGTTCTGTTGAATGATTACTTGAAGTAATAAGAACATACACTTTCTTGTTTCAGGAGGTGACAAACAATGGCAAACATCAAATCAGCAATCAAACGTGCAAAAACTTCTGAAAAACGTCGTGTTGCGAACTCTCAAGAGAAAGCGGCAATGCGTACAGCAGTAAAACGTGTTGATGCTCTCGTACTCGAAGGAAACAAAGAAGCTGCTCAAGAAGCTTTCGTCCTCGCTACGAAGAAGCTCGACAAGGCTGCATCAAAAGGCCTTATCCACAAAAACAAAGCAGGTCGTGATAAATCACGCCTCGCAGCTCGTATCGCTGCTCTCTAATTAGAGACCAAACGAAACAGCCGCCTCCTACTCGGAGCCGGCTGTTTTTTTGTATACCATGACGTAGTGAGGACCAATTCCAGGAATATCGAACGGTTCACCAATTCGCTCGAGACCGTTCCGTTCGTAGAAGCGAACGGCCACCTCTCGGGCGTTACACCACCACGACCCATCCAACTCTTCGTGTAATGCCTGTAGAAAATACGATCCAATTCCTTGTCCGGCTAGATTCGGGTCCGTCGCCATTCCCCGAAGTTGATACGGCACTGACTCGCCTTCAATTTCTCTTGATGACAACATGACAGTCGCGACCGATTGCACGTGCTCTCTTTCGACCCAAGCAAAATGACGAGTCGTCGACGACTCATCCCCTTCAAAATAACAAGTCTCAATCCCTTTACCTGGTCTGAGTACAATATGTCGAATTGGAATCACATCTTGTAGTGATACTTGTTTCAATCCCATATTCTCACCTCACAATAAGGCCAGTTGGCAAACGAGTGTATCGAATACGATTTGTTTATCGCCACGACCTGTTTTCATCGCTTCATCCGCATCTGCAATCAACGTCAACGCTTGCGCGAGCTGCGCTTCTGAAAAATTACGACTCGCTTGTGTTGCTAGTTTGACGGTATATGGATGAGCACCAATTTTTGAAGCGATTTGTTTTTCTCCGTACCCCGCTTCTGTCAACTGCTTTGATAGATACATGTTTCGGTATTGCCTTGCTAACAAACCAAGAAGTCCAATCAGTTCTTGTCCTTGCTTCTCTAAGTCACGTACTAACCGAAGCGCCGCATCTGCGCGTCGTTTGACGAGGAGCTCGGACAGCTGAAACACATTATCTTCTAGCGTACGTGGCACCAAATCATTCACGATCTCAATCGGAATCATCGCGCCTGTTCCTGCATATAACTGTAGTTTTTCTAATTCTCGGACTAATTTTCCCCAGTCATCCTGACATAAGAACAACAGTCGCTCCATGGTCGCCCGTTCCATTTTTTGTTGTTCCTGACTAAGCGTATCATTCACATATCGCATCAATTCTGCTTGGCTTGGCTTTTTCGCTTCGAGTACGATGGCCCGTTCTTTCAACCGTTTCACGATTTTTTTACGTTCATCGAGTTTTTCTGATTCCACAATGAGGACGAGGACAGAGTAAGTCGCGGGTTGAACGACATATTCGGCGAGACGGTCGACGTTATGCTTTTGCTTTTCTTTCGCTCCCGTCAAAAATTGGGCATTCTTGACGATGACCGTCCGAAATTCACTGAAAAAAGGGACCGTTTCCGCTTCATCGAGCGCAGTATCTAATGACGTCTCTTGGAGATCGAGTTGCATGACATCAAATTGATCACCGGATGGGTTGGCCGCCTTCACGATTCCACGTTCCCAATTCTCTAATAAATACTTTTCAGTTCCATGGAGAACATAGACGCTCGCTAGTTTACCATTATGTAACCACGGTTCATTCAAAACACACACCACTTTCACAATTTATTCTCATCTAAACATAGATTATCTTCGCATGATTCGCTATACTTATAAAGGAAGTATGATAAGGAGGGACCTAATATGCAAATCAACTCTGTACGCCCACCGAGTGAAAACCCGTTTGAAAATGATGTTCAATGCAAACGTAATGACGCGATCGACTCTGCGATCGGCTTCATCGTCCCATTTGGCTTTTTCTTCACGATTTTCTTCATCGGTGTCATCATCAAGTTCTTAAGCCTATAAGTTTTCAAACGATTGCCCCGGGGGAGCAATCGTTTTTTAGTGTATCATATTTATTCACGCACTAGTCGATGATCCCCCGACACATTCTTTTTTCACAGATGATCATCCCATCGAAATCGGTTCGCAACAAGCGACGTCCGACAATCCGGTCTAACGTCTCCTGATGTGGATGGCCATAACGATTGTTCGCTCCGACGCTCGCAATCACCCATTCCGGATCGATTCGCTCGAGCAGTTCTTCCCCTGACGACGTATTCGATCCATGATGCCCTAACTTAAACACGTCGACATCAACCGTCGGTAAGTTGATTTCTTCTTCTATAGGCAAATCTCCTGTCAATAAATACCGCATGTCACCTACGTTCATATAGAGGCTAATTGAATAATCATTTTCATCTTCATGCACTTTAGTCGGTGTGACAATCCACATCCAAGACCTCGGTCGATCTCCTGCCTCGAGATAGCGAACGGATGCCCCGTATTTTACCGCCAACCGAAGAATCTCCTCACGCTTCTCTGCATTCGCCACTTCTTTCGATAACCAAATCTCCTTTACATGCACGAGCTTCAACAATCCTTCTAAGCCACCGATGTGGTCATGGTCCGCATGCGTCAAGAGGACAAAATCAAGTGCACGCTCCCCACGCTTCCATATATATGGAGCCACAACGTCCGCTCCCGGGTCATATATTGTCCGTTTTTGCTCGTTGGGATCCTGAAAGACGCCGCCGACATCAATCACACCAATTGTTTCTCCTGACTCTACAACAATCGCATCGCCTTGACCGACATCTAAAAATGTCACCCGTGGAGCCTCTGCCCATTCGGCCCAACCGGCAACGAGAATACACGTCAATATGGCCATACACCATCCGAACCATCGCTTCCGTTGGACAAGAAGTAAACTTCCCCAAATCCCAATCCATAAAGCGACTTGCTGCGGAAATGTCAGTTCATGCAACGGTAGCCATGGTCGATTCATATCGTGCATGGAGAATATTCCGTTAATGGCGTCTAGGATCACCATGAATAATTGTGCGGCTTCTGGAACGACCCAAACAATCAGTGCGAGCGGCATCATCACCCATGATATGCAAAACGCCATGATGATATTGAAAAGGGGTGCAGCGACGGATAGAATCGGTTGAACTTGCCAAAGGACAAATAATCCAAATAGTTGGGCAAACACGGACAACTCCAACAACCCGGTCCACAGTTGTCTCGTGACCAACAAGAAGAACGTCATCCCGACCGTTAACTGAAACCCTAAGTTTGAGAGAAGGTGTGGTTGAAAGGCAAGCATGGCAGCTGCGCACCAACTTAAGAGACGAATCGGGTCCCTTACCGATACACCAAATAAAGAAAGGATGAGCAACACATCTGCCACGAGGACAGCTCGTGCGACCGGTGGTGAAAAACCAGTCAGCCATCCGAACGCCGTAATCGTCAATAGAATCAATACCGTCTTCGTCTCTCGTCGAATCGGGATTGGCCGAAACATTGCTCGAAGCGCGACAATCAGCATGGCGATATGCGAACCTGAGATGACGAGAAGATGCAGGAGACCCGTCACTCGATATGAGAAAGAAGTCTGTTCGTCGAGCATCCGGCTCTCACCGAACAGTAAGGCCTCTATGTATAGCGCGACATCGGCGCGATATTGTTGTTCAATCTGTTGGAGACGTCTCTCTTTCCACCTCAACATCCAACCGTCCATCCCTGCTGTCGGACGGCACTCGTCGATTCGCTTGATCTTTCCTTTTAAGGACAAGTCCGCGCTAGCCGCCCATTTCTGTTCGTCAAATCCCCCGATGTTCCGTAACGGCTGAAACAGTTCTTGTTCCATTTCTACGAGACACGTCTCACCAGGTCTACCAATCGAGAGCTCCCTCCCCCGCAACACACCTTGATGAGTCCCCACGTTCCCATATAATCGGGCCGTCTTCCCGTTCTCTTTACGACTCTCAATCGAGAACACGATTGTGTCTGTCGGTGTCCATTCTGCCGGATCGGCATGTAGCCATGCAATCAGGATGAGGAAAATGACACCGAGTTTCGCATATAGATGTTGTCCGCCTCGAGACGCGAAGTATAACACACCGGAAACGATTGTGACGAGGTAGATTCCTTCAGTCAATCCGGTCACCATCACTATCGCAAATAGTGGAAATAACGGCATCTCATGGTACCAATAAGTAAGGTTTCATACTTTCTAATGTTTTCTCCCCAAATCCTTTCACATCACCTAAGTCCTCGTATGTTTTAAAGGGACCATTCTCTTTCAGGTGGTTCAAAATCGCGTCTGCTTTTGCAGGACCAATACCAGGGACCGACATCAACTCGTCTTTCGTGGCACTATTCACGTGTACCCCATTTGCTTCTAACTCTGTGCTAGGTACCTCTTGTGCAATCGGCGCTTCTCCTTTTTTCGGTACGATGATTTTTACACCGTCCACGAGGAGTTGTGCCAAGTTCAATTGTTCCGGGTCGGCTTCATCTGTTAATACGGCCAACGAGAGAACATCCCCGACTCTAGCACCTTCTGGCACGGTATAGACGTTCGGAGACTCGACCGCGCCTGTGACATAGACGACGATTTCTAATCGCTCTACGGTCTCATCCGGAACTACTTCTTCTGATTCTACGACGAATTCATCGACGACACGTTCTTCTGGTTCTTTACTATAAAATAAATAACCAACACCTAAAAACAGGACGACGACAACACCGATGATGACCTGCTTCCACTTTTCCAAGACGATTCTCCCCCTGTTTCGACTATTGTATCTAGTATGCCGAATCCAGCGTGACTATACTTGTCCCGTTCCAGGTCTTAATTCATTCTCAACGGAGTCGTTTGCTTGCCTGCAACGTACCCGACCCTCATACAATCTGAAAGATAATCGCTCATTTCCTTGCGACAACAGAAGAAGGGGTCCAAACATTCGAAATAGCAAAAAAACCGAAAACCAACGATGGTCTTCGGTCCTTCTGCATAAGGATCATTACTCTTCCTCGAAATGCTGGACTTGGTCAGCGAGTGCCGCAGCCTGTCCTTCTAGTTCTTGCATCAACGTAAAGATTTGATCAAAGCTTGCTTGTTGTTCTTTCATCGAAGCAGCCACTTCTTCATTTCCAGCTGCCAATTCTTCTGTCACGCCCGATACTTCCTCGACACGACGCAACACGTTGTTCACTTCACTACTAGATGTGCGCATCTCTTGCTCAATCGTACGGACGAACGAGGCAACATGGTCTGTACGTTCATGGATGCGGTTGAACGCTTCCTTTGTTAAACCGAATGCTTCAAGCTGTGCTTCTTGTTCGCGTTTTGATTCGTTCACCGTTTCCGTCAATCGCACGACTTCTTGTTGAATCGTCTCCACGACATGGAAAATCGAGCGGGTTGCCTTATTGCTCTCTTCGGCCAACTTTTTCACCTCGCTCGCCACGACCGCGAACCCACGTCCTGCTTCACCGGCACGAGCCGCTTCAATCGCTGCGTTCAAGGCGAGTAAATTCGTCTGGGCCGCCACGTCTTCCACGAGCTTCGCCATCGATTCGATCTCCGCCGTCTGTCTAGCAAAATGATCCATTCTCGTGACAAGCACTTCATTTCGTTCGCTAGAGCGATCAAGGATATGTTCCTGATCCGTCAACGTCTCAATCCCGGCTGCCACTTCTCGTGTCATCTCAGTCGTTTCTTCTGTCGTCTGTTTCGTTTGATTCAAGCTCGTCTCGAACGACGTTGCCATCGTATGGACCGAGCTGAGCGTCTCTTGCAATTCATTGGCGATGGACTGCGCGCCATGTGCCATTTCATCCACTGCGTTCGTGATGTTTGACGTCGTGCTGACAACCGCTTCATTTTCAGCAGCTGCCGTTTCCGTCATCCCATTCACCTTCATCGATGTCACACGAATCGAACCGATGACCGTTTGCAGAGATGTCGTCATCTCGCGCATTGCGCGTTCTAGTCGCCCGATTTCATCATTGCGAGTCGATTCTGGCAATGTGACAAGACGTCCTGAAGCGATGGCTTCTGCGACTTTCACGTTCCGCTCGAGCGGACGTGTGATGGAACGCGCGAAGAAGAAGTTGTAAATGCCGAGCGCTAGGACGACGAGAATCGTCAACAAGATTGAGATGAATAATAAACGCTCTGTCTCATTTGCCGCCTCTACTTGAAGCGCCTCGTAGAACGAACCGTTCTTTGCAATCAGCGTGTTGATATCATTTAACAACCCTTCGAGCTTAGCAGCTTGAATCCGAGCTCCAATCCCACCTTCTAATGCAGACTCGACATCCTCGTTCACTTGCTCATACTTCATCGTGGCACGTTCTAGATGATTCAAAAACTCAGGAATCAAGTAAGACTGTTTTAATTCATCAAACGTATCCGTGTTCAATACACGGATGCGTTCAAGTTGAACGAGTGTAGACTGATTCGACTGTTCGCCAAGCGACGTCCAAAGCGACTGTTCTTGTAAGAGTGACGTCTCAAGCTGAGACAATTCAATCATCTGACTCCCGTACTGTTCATTGTAAGTCTGCAGACGGTTCAAGGTCGACAAGACATAACTCATCATGAGAACGATCAAGACGACGGTGAACACCGTTGAGAAGATAAACCGTTTACGTAAACTCATTTTAGTGTCCCCTCTTTCAGTTGACGTTCGACCGATTCATACTGAGTCGTCTCTTGCTCATCCCACTGAATGCGACGAAGCGGCGCTAAGCCGACGCCACCTTCTTCAATACCAAGGATGACATGATCATTAAACGGCTGTTTTGTCACACGACCTGCGATTTCAACAATCGCCAAATCGACTTGTTTTAACATCGAAGTTACGACCGCATCAGGTGCAATCATCGATTGATCGCTATCGACTCCGATTGCCTTAATTCCATACTTTTCAGCAGTCTCCAATACCCCGACTCCTGTCAGTCCAGCAGCTGCGTAGAGGACGTCTGCCCCCTCTTTGATTTGTTTCTCCGCTAGTTTGCGTCCAAGTTCGGGTGAGGCGAAGTCGTTCGAGAAGTCAACGAGCATCTCGATATCCTCGTTTACGGATTTCGCTCCGCGCTCAAATCCTGCCTCGAACTTCTGAATGAGTTCAATATCCATCCCGCCGATGAAACCGATTTTATCCGTCTCTGTCTCAAGACCAGCTACCGCACCCGCGAGCGCACTGCCTTCTCCTTCTTCAAACGTGACATTTAAAACGTTCGGTAAGGCTGACACGCCATCGATGAGGGCAAATTGTTGATTCGGATGTTTTGCCGCTACCGTCTCAAGATCTTCCTGACACGCAAAACCGAGACCGACAATCACATCATGTCCCTCTTTGACCAACTCTTCAAACCCTGCCTGATATGTTTCTGTCTCGGATAACTCACGATAGTCGACGAACCATTCGCCCGTCTCACGTAACTCCCCCATGCCACGCATCGCCGCATCACTGAACGATTGGTCCCCGAGACCAACATCCGATAGGACGACGCCCATCGTCTGACGTTCTTCAACAGCGGCAGTCGGGTCATCGATGACCGACTGACAACCGGACAACCACAGTGAACAAGCTGTGATTGTACTGATGATTATGCTTTTCTTCATGTATTCCATACTCCCTCTCTCTATTGGTCTGACAACTCTTTTATCGACAGAGAAGACACGGTTATCCATCATTATTTTTAAAAGTTGTGGGAATAAAATATCGGGATATCTGAGTACGTCAGATGTTTCAAAAGGGAATTTTTTCTAATTGTTGAATACACATATGAATGACTTTGATGACAAATCCGAAGGGAGGATGAAGGAAATGATAGAAAAGATCATTCGACATAGTTGGAACGTCATATCTGGATTATTTGTTCTCTTATTGTCACTTTGGTTGAGTGGTCCTGGTATAGCAGAGACAGACACCCCACAATATCGTTGGTATTTCATGCTTTGGTTTGTACTATGGACGGTCGGTTTGATCTTACAATTCAGACCGCGAACGAAATGGTTCGGTCTATTCATCACGATCGTGCCGACGTTGTATTATTTTATTTCCGTCCTAAAAGCATTTGAAGTCATTTCATACTAGTCAATCATGTACAAAAATCAGAGCCATAGACGATGTCTATGGCTCGTGTCATTTATTCTTTTGATGCAGCGACCGTCGTATCCGCTAACTCTCGCTCCGGTGCAGGTGCCTTCGCGACATTCCCTTTACCGGCAAAGTTCTCGAGCAAGTCTTTCATATCGATACCCGAAGAGGCTTTCAACGTTTGTTGCAATGAAGCCATAAGGTCCGTTGCATATCCCGTCACTTTCCCTGCTCCACCGTTTTGACCACCGCCTGTGTCGACGACCGTGATTTGATCGATGTTGCCAAGTGGTGCCGCAATTTCCTTCGCATAATCCGGAAGCATTTTGACGACCATATCGAGAATCGCAGCCTGCCCGTATTGAGCGAACGCCTCGGCGATTTTCTCTTTCGCTTCCGCTTCCGCAAGACCCGTCAAGCGGATGATTTCAGCTTCCGCTTCACCTTTCGCGCGTTCAGAATCGGCTTCAGCAAGACCAGCCAAACGAACTCGTTCCGCATCCGCTTTCGCTTGTGCTTCGATGCGATATTTCTCGGCATCTGCGCTTGCGATTTGACGTGCTTTATCCGCAGCGGCCGATTGTTCGATCGAGTAACGGTCCGCATCGGCTTTTTTCTTCACTTCTGAATCATACTGTTTCTCACGACGCATGATTTCTTTCTCTTCGAGCTCGATTTGCTTTTGACGCTCGATGATTTGAACTTGCATCTGTTGTTCTGTAACTTCTTGTTTCGCACGTGCTTCCTCGAGCTCGTAAGCTTGGTCGGCCCGGGCTTTGGCAACGTCTTGCTCGCGACGGTATGCCGCAATCCGGAGCTGATTCTCTTTCTCTGCTTCTGCGATTTCTGATGCTCGTTCTAACTCTGCTTTTTTCGCATCTTTCATCGCTTCCGCCTGTTTGATGCGCGTTTCTTTATCCGCTTCCGCTGTTGCGATATCGGCATCACGCTTCACTTGCGCGATACGAGGTTTACCGAGTGATTCTAAATAACCATTTTTATCTCGAACATCTTTGATTGTGAAGGAGACGATGACAAGTCCCATCTTCGCTAAGTCTTGAGAGGCGACGCGTTGGACTTCTTGAGAAAACTTGTCTCGGTTTTTGTAAATTTCTTCAACCGTCATCGAACCAAGAATAGATCGCAAATGACCCTCTAATACTTCTTTCGCCTCGTTTTCTCGTTCAACTTTCGGTTTTCCGAGGAACTGTTCTGCGGCTGTCGCAATTTCACTGATGGACCCGCCGATTTTAATGATGGCCGTTCCGTCCGCCATGACCGGTACACCTTGCTCGGTATACACTTCAGGCGTTGTGACCTCTAGCTTGCTAGAGAGTAAACTGAGTGGTTCTGCTTGTTGGAACACTGGGAGGACGAACGTTCCTCCACCACGAATGATTTTGACACGGTTACCCGAGGTGTCGCTATGTACATTTTTCTTGCCTAAATAACTACCTGTTACAATCAACGCTTCGTCAGGTCCGACCGTGCGGTATTTCAAAACGAATACAAACACGAGTGCGAGGATGATGACCCCGACGATGATGCTGACTAAAATAGCCGTATTCATAAGTTATTTCTCCTCTCGAATCGTAGGTTCGTCATATGTCATGACGATGGCGATATTACTTTTCACTTCAATAATAATGACGCGATGGTCAGTGGAAATCGATGTCCCATCTAAACTTTGAGCTGTCTTCAAAAGGGACCCGGTCACTGTCTCAATCATGACCTCACCGTATCCGCCTTCTGGGATCGGTACTGTTAACCGTCCGACTTGTCCTACCAACGCTTCATCGGTCAATCCGATTGACTCTTCAGCATTGGATAATGGTAACAACACGAACAAATAGAGAAGTGTTGTCAAAGCGAGCGACCCGACCAATGCGACAGCAAGTCCAATCACCGGTGACACGTGCGCCAATGCGTTTAAAATGAGTCCGATTCCAGCACCAAGTGCTAAAAACGATAAAATAACTGCAGGGTTAAACCAGCCTTCAAACATGTCAAATGCATCAGAGAACATCATATAGATGAAGGTTCCAAAACCAGCGATGATCAACACCCACCAGTACAGTTGATCGATTGCCTCCATTACCACCCCTCCTCATGTCGACGTTGCTGTTCCATAAATAACATACGTCGAAGTTGCTCGACTTCAAGGGCGAGCTGATCCTCAATCTTATCCCATTCGGATAGGGACGACGTGGATAGATCGTTCGCTTCCCGAACTCGACCAATCGATTGTTCAATGCGCCGTCGATTATATACATCGACGAGTTCTTGACGTTCGAGTCGCATCCTGTTTAAAAAATATTCAACTTCTTTTTGAACCTGAACCACTTGATCCGTCACGTCCTCAGAAGAATCTTGCATCAGCAGCCGACGCACTCTCACTTGATGAGCCACTAACTTGGCAATTCTCGCTTCGAGTTCGAGAATGTGCTTGTACAATTCCTCTACCTCATCTTGATTCGTGTCATCGCGCCACCACACGTCCATCTCACCTCACTTTACTCTAATCACTTTCATATACGATAAAACCTCATCATCGGTTTCAAAAAATCATAAAAAAATGTAAAATGAATTTGCCAGACAGAAAGGAAGTGCTCATTTTGGGCAACCAAGTCATCAAGCTATCAACTGCTGATCAAGAAAAACTAAAAACCATGTATCACAAGTATGCAGTCACCCCGCCTCCTTACGCGACTTTCAGTGCAAAAACCCCTGGATTTGTCGTCACGATTTATCAATCGGGTAAAGTGATGTTCCAAGGTAAAGATGCAGATTCCGAGGCAGTGAAATGGGGAACCCCTGCCAAGAAAAAACAAGCGTCTCCACCGAAGACGACATTACCTGAAGGCTTTTCGAATTGGTCTGTCGTCGGGAGCGATGAAGTCGGAAAAGGGGATTATTTCGGACCACTCGTCGTCGTGTCCGCTTTTGTATCACGCGACCAGATCGCACTCGTCAAAGAGCTCGGTGTCAAAGACTCAAAACAGCTATCTGATCCTGAAATCATTCGAATCGCTAGAGATTTACACGCAGCCATTCCATATCAAAAGGCGACACTACACAACCCGACGTATAATAAGATGCAACGCACGATGACACAAGGCAAAATGACCGCCATCGCACATAACGCTGCACTTCATGCCTTGCTTGAAAAACTTGAACAGAAACCTGACGCCATCCTGATCGATCAGTTTGCCGAAAAGTCGGTCTACTATCAACATCTACGGGCAGAGCGCGATGTCGTCCGTGATGACGTCTACTTTTCAACAAAAGCGGAAGGACTACACGTCGCAGTCGCCGCCGCTTCCATCTTAGCCCGCGCCTTTTTCTTAAAAGAGATGGACAAACTAAGTAATCAAGCAGGATTGACCCTTCCGAAAGGGGCAGGGGCAAAAGTCGACCAAGTGGCCGCTCAGATCATCCGACGTCATGGACAGGATTATTTACAAAAGATTGCTAAAGTCCATTTTGCCAACACGAAAAAAGCAATAAACTTAAACGAACGTCGTCTGTAGAGGTTCGATTTCAAATATGATATACTCATTTTATGGTTAAATGAACTTAAAATTTTTGGAGGATAGCGTTCATGTTGCATTATAAAACCTATACAATCAGCGATGACCATCCTTGGGTCGTCTTCATTCACGGAGCCGGCGGAAGTTTGTCGCATTGGTATCGTCAACTTCGCCCATTCCGTAAGAAATATAATGTGTTGCTCGTCGATTTACGTGGACACGGCGGTTCATACGATGCCGAACAATCGCTCAAACAACCGTTGAACGCCTATACGTTCGATGTCGTCGCAAAAGACGTCATCGAGGTCATGGACCACTTAGGTATCGAAAAAGGTCATATGGTCGGACTTTCTTTAGGTACGATTGTGATTCAAGCGATGTTTGAACATTATCCGGACCGGATCGCATCGGTCGTCCTTGGAGGCGCCATCGTCAAGTTCAACGTTCGTTCGACACTGCTCATTCGACTCGGTAGCCTCGTTCAAAATTTCGTACCCTATATGTGGTTATACAAATTGTTCGCATGGATCTTACTGCCGAAAAAACGGCATAAAAAATCACGGATGATGTTTGTTCGTGACGCTGCGAATTTGTGTCAACGCGAATTTATTCGCTGGTTTAAGATGACTGAGAACATCAATCCATTATTAAATCAAATCACTTCGATTCAAACGAACGTCCCGATTTTATATATCATGGGCGATGAAGATTATATGTTCCTCGAAGCTGTGGAACGGACCGCAAAACACCAACCGACTGCCAATGTTGAAATCGTTGCAGACTCTGGTCACGTCGTGAATGTGGACCAACCCGAGCAATTCAATTCATTGTCGATGAAATTTATCGACGATCAAATTCAAGCACGCTCTCTACAAATGAGCTGATTCAGGATGCCACCATACATCCTGAATTTTTTTCAGTTTATTTTCAGAAAATATTGATTATTACAAAAATAGATGGTATTCTTTAGCAAATCCAACAAAGAGGAGATGCTTGAGATGTTCAAACCCGTACATATGAACAGCCTGCTGATTATTATTCGACTGAGGGACTGAAATCGTTTTGTTTTTGAAAAACGACTTTTCAGGCCCTTGTTCCCGTGGTAATCGGACAGGCGCCTGCACATGTAGCCCGCGCCTATCCTAGTTGGATAGGTTTTTTTATTGGCACATAGACAAAGAGGAGATGATGGAAGTGAAGCAGTATATGATGGATCGAATGGTAAAAATTTCAGCAGGGATGGCAAACGCCGTACTCGTCACGCTCGGTGTTGGTCTATTGATTGAGACGATCGGTAATTTGACCGGGATCGCGATGCTCGTTCAAATCGGGCAAGTTGCGAAATCTTTGTTGGCACCAGCACTAGGAGCCGGTGTTGCCTTTCAACTCGGTGGGAACACGCTCATCTTGTTTAGCGCAATGATTGCCGCAACGATTGGCGGTGCTGCTTTAAAAGCGACCGAAAGTGGGCTCGTCCTCGTTCCAGGTCAACCAATTAGTGCATTGATTGCAGCCGCAGCAGCAGTATGGCTCGGCAAACGCGTTCTCGGAAAAACAAAGTTCGACATGATGGTCGTACCCGTAACAGCCGTTCTCGGAGGTGGAGTCGTCGGTGTTGCCGCAGCGGCAGTCACGACTCCTCTCATCAACTCCATTAGTCAAGGAATCACAGCGTCCGTTGAAACTTCACCAATCGCGACATCTCTCGTCATCGCCCTTGTCTTCAGTGTCATGCTCATGTCACCTGCTTCATCAGCCGCACTCGCCATCGCTCTTCAATTAGACCCTGTCGCTAGTGCTGCCGCATTGATTGGTTGTTCTGCTCAGTTTGTCGGATTTACATTGATGGCGTATCGTCAAACCGATCCAGGTGGTTTGGTCGCTTCCTTCTTTGTCACGCCGAAAGTTCAGTTCCCGAACATCATCAAAAATCCGCGAATCGTCGTTCCACCATTCATTGCAGCGATGATCTCAGCACCGATTGCCACGTTAATGTTCTCACTACAAGTGCCGTATGAAATCGCCGGTCTCGGACTCAACTCTCTCATTGCCCCTCTTCAAATTTTAGCGGTACAAGGAATGGACGCGTTTCTCATCTTCACGATGACGGGTGTTGTTCTTCCTGCACTCATTACCTGGGCACTTTATCGTGTCACGAGCCTCGTCGGTTGGACGAAGTTCGGTGACCTCGCCCTTGAAATTCAATGAAATAAGGAGCGCTGTCCAAATCGGACAACGCTCCTTATTTTTACGCTCGTACTTCAGCGCCGTGTGCTGCACGGACCGCTTCGACGATTGTTTCATATGCTGCTGTTACTTCTTCATCTTGTAACGTTCGTGACGGGTCTTGGAACTTGAGTGAGAAGGCAATCGACTTCTCTTCTGGTCCAACATTCTCCCCTGTATATACGTCAAACAAGACGAGGTCGATCAAGAGTGGACCTGCCGCTTCACGGATTGTTTGCTCCACTGTGCCAGCCGGAATCGAACGTGGCAAGACGAGTGCCAAATCTCGTGAAATCGATGGATAACGCGGCACGTCTTGATACAGAAGCGTCTCTTCCCCACTAAGTGCCAATAGGTCGAGTTCAAATACGTACACTTCTTTCATCCCGTAGACTTCTTTTGATGTTCCTGGATGCACTTGTCCAACATAACCGATGACGTCACCATTCATCAAAATGTTCGCCGTACGACCTGGATGCATATCTGGCATCGATACCGCTTCATACGTGACATCAAGACGAAGTGTTTGAACCAACGTGTCGACAATCCCTTTCGCGACAAAGTAGTCGACCGGAATCCGAGTGCCTTGTGAACGATGATCCATCCAAAGACCTGTGACAACTCCCGCCACTCGTTCTTTTTCACTTGGTAACGTATCAGCTTGCTCTGTATAGACACGCCCTGTTTCGTAGAGTGCGACGTTTGATTGTTGACGCGCCGTGTTGTAACGTGCCGCCTCTAGCAACCCAGGGATGAGTGATGTGCGAAGTACAGAACGCTCTTCACTCATCGGCATCGCTAGACGGACGAGTTGATCGGCTTGACCACCAAAACGTGTCGCATGTGCCTCACTCGTTAATGAATAGGTGATCGCTTGTGATAATCCGACACCTTGTAACATGCGGCGTGTCTTTCTGCGCAACACGTTGATTGCTGGTAAATAGCCTTTCGACTGAGATGCAGGTAACGTCGATGGGAGACTGTCATATCCGTATAGACGCGCAACTTCTTCCGTGATGTCAGCCGGCAGCTCTAAGTCCGGACGACGAGAAGGGATATGGACACTCAATACATCATCGCCTTCTGTAGCTAGACCGAGACGTTCTAGAATACGTTCAATCGTTTGACGATCGAGTGTCATCCCTAAACGTTTATTAATGTAATCGACCGAGACTTCGATTTGACGAGCGCGTGACGCTTTTTCACCAGAAACAGTCGCTTCCCGAATCTCGCCTCCACCGAGCTCCACAATCAATTGAGCGGCACGGTCGAGCGCAAGCATGACACGTTCCGGGTCCACACCTTTTTCAAAACGAGCGCTTGAGTCAGAACGAAGACCGAGCGTACGGCTCGTCTTACGAACTGAAGCCGGATCAAAGTATGCTGATTCTAAGACGATATCTGTCGTAGAGGCGTCCACTTCTGTGTTCGCACCACCCATGACACCTGCGATTGCTACCGGTGTCTGACCATCTGTGATGACCATCATTGAAGCGTCGAGCGTACGTGTCACATCATCCAGAGTAACCATTTCTTCTCCGTCCTCAGCCTGGCGGACCACAATCGATTGACCGAGTTTTTTCGCATCGAATGCGTGGAGCGGTTGACCGATCTCAAGCATCACGTAGTTCGTCACATCAACAATATTATTGATTGGACGAACGCCCTCTGCAATCAAGATGTTTTTAAGCCATTGTGGAGATTCTGCGATTGTGACTCCTCGTACTTCACGCGCCGCATAGTACGGGCAGTTCGGTGTAGCGAGTTCAATCGACACTTCAGACGCAGAAGAGGACGTGACATCTGCTTCTGGTAACGTGTACGGACGTTCTAGAATGGCCGCCACTTCATGAATGATTCCATAAAGGCTCAAACAGTCCGAACGGTTCGGCGTCAGGCCAAGCTCGATGACCTCATCGTTTAAGTCGAGTAAGTCGAGTACGTCCGCTCCAACTTGGACATCTTCACGGAATGTGTGAATTCCGTCTTGCTCATCTTCTCGAATTTGCTTCTTCTCGAATCCGAGTTCCTCAAGCGAACAGATCATTCCTTGAGATTCGACACCGCGAAGTTTCGCTTTTTTAATTTTTAATCCCGGTAAACGTGCGCCAACTTTCGCCACGATGACGTGTTGACCTTCGCGTACATTCGGTGCGCCACAGACGATTTGAACGGGATCACATTCGCCGATGTCTACTTTTGTCACGTTCAATTTATCCGCTTCTGGATGCTTCTCACATGAAAGGACACGACCGACGACAATCCCAGAAAGTCCTTCTGCACGGTTTGTGACACTTTCCACTTCAATCCCGTTTTTTGTGATCAAGTCGCCAAGTGCTTCTCCGCTCAAATCTGACACATCAATATATTGATTCAACCATTTTTTTGATAGTAACATCTGTCTTCCTCCTTAGAATTGCTCGATGAAGCGTAAGTCGTTTGTGTAGAAGTGACGGATGTCATCGACACCGTGTTTGAGCATCGCCATACGCTCAACACCGATTCCGAATGCGAATCCTGACACTTTTGACGAGTCATAGCCTGCCATCTCTAACACATGTGGATGTACCATCCCGCCTCCGAGAATTTCAATCCAGCCGGTTCCCTTACAGACGTTACAACCTTTTCCTCCACACTTGAAGCATGAAATATCAACTTCAACGGATGGCTCCGTGAATGGGAAGAAGCTTGGGCGAAGACGAATTTCACGTGCCTCACCGAACAATTGCTTCACGAACACTTCAAGTGTCCCTTTTAAGTCTGCCATCGAAATCGACTCATCGACGACTAACCCTTCGATTTGCATGAATTGATGCGAGTGCGTCGCGTCATCTTCATCACGACGATATACTTTTCCTGGGCAAATGATGCGAATCGGTTTCCCGTTCGCCTCTAGCATCGTCCGTGCTTGTACCGGCGACGTATGTGTACGGAGCAACGTCTCCTCGGTAATATAGAACGAGTCTTGCATATCACGTGCTGGATGGTCTTTTGGCAAGTTGAGCATCTCAAAGTTGTACAAGTCCGTTTCGACTTCAGGACCTTCTGCAATCGTGTAACCAAGTCCGACGAATAAATCTTCCATCTCGTCGATGATCTGTTGCAAGAGATGACTGTGCCCTGGAGCCGATGTACGTCCCGGGAGCGTCACGTCAAGCGTTTCCGCTTTTAACTTCTCTTCTAGCTCGATTGCCTTCACTTCTTCGATTCGAGCATCGAGCGTCGTTTGAATCGACGTTCGGACCGTATTCGCCAATTCACCAATGACTGGACGTTCCTCTGCGGATAACTTACCCATCCCACGAAGTACCTCGGTCATCGGACCTTTTTTCCCTAAATATTTGATGCGGACGTCATTTAATGATTTTTGTGTGGATGCCTGTTTGATTTCTTCAAGTGCGTCCATTTGTAACTGTTCTAATTGTTCTTTCATGTGTTCACTTCCTCCTCTACATAAAAAAGTCCCTTCAGTCGTTGACTGAAGGGACGAATCATCGCGGTACCACCCTACTTGGCCAATAGTTGGCCCACTTGAGAGCATCGTTATCGAGATGCCAAACCGGTGTTGTCTCCAACACGACTCCAGAGTGAATTCAGCGACGATTCCGGCTTAGGCTCTCAGTCACGGCCTATGCTCCCTGAACGGAATCGGTCATTCGCTTACTATGTTCTTTCAACGTCATATCATATTCATCGATGTGTTTAACCTATCACGTTTTTCACGTGCTGACAAGATTATTGTAAAGCGATCCGATACATTAAAATACCGGCAGCGACCGCCGCATTAAGCGATTCTGCCTCACCGAGTACTGGAATATGGACACGTGTGTCGCACAGTGCCAACACATCGGCATGTACACCTTGTGCTTCATTTCCGATGACCAAAGCTACTTTGTCTTCAAATGCCACCTGCTCGTACGATGTCGCTTTCGAAAGAGCCGTTCCATACACATGGAAACCATCTTCTTTCAGTGCAGGTAGTTTTTCAAGCAAGTCAACCGAAGTCACGTTCACGTGAAACAGGGAACCTTGAGTCGCACGAACGACTTTGGCATTGAACGGATCGACCGTCCCTTTCCCGAGGAGCACCGTATCAAATCCGGCTGCATCTGCCGTCCGAATCATCGTACCTAGGTTACCCGGGTCCTGTACTCGATCTAACACGAGAACTTTCTTCATCTTACGCTCTACCGGTGTCATCTTCACGACAGCAAACACACCTTGTGTCTTTTCTGTCTCAGATAACAGGTCAGCGACATGATCAGATAACTCGAGCACCGGCATGTCCTCGATGCGCCACGTCTTTTTCGGTACGTACGACTCTGCCATGATAAGTTGTACGAGACGACCTGCTCGGATTGCCTCATCTACCAAATGCTCTCCCTCTACAAGGAATTGCCCGGTTTCTTGGCGTCCTTTTTTCGTCATCAATCGTTTTAATCGTTTAATCGTCTCGCTCTTCGTAGACGTAATCTTCGTCATATTATCCCTCTTTCAACCATTGGACCGTCTCGTGGTCTAAGCGTTTCGTTAATGCGACTACGAGTTCAATCGCTGCTTCGTAGTCGTCTTTATGGATGATTGACACGTTCGTGTGTAAATAACGAACAGGTACTGTCAACGCGATTGCCGGCATTCCAATCCCAGACAAATGGAATCGTCCTGCGTCCGTTCCACCACCCGGTGTCAAATCAAGCTGATATTTGATGTCGTTTTCTTTTGCTACCTCAACAATGAGGTCGACGAGACGTGGATTTGTCACGGTCGTTGCATCAAAGAAGATGACTTGAACGCCATCGCCGAGTTTTGACAATCCTTCTGCCGGTGTCATTCCTGGCGTATCACTTGGAATTCCTGTATCGACAGCAATCGCCACATCCGGTTGAACCAAGTTAGCCGCTGTAACCGCTCCACGCAATCCAACTTCTTCTTGTACCGTCGCACCTGTATAGATGACACCTGGGAATGCTTCTTCTTTCAGGCGTTTTGCAGCTTCAATGGCAATGGCACAACCGATTCGGTTGTCCCAAGCTTTCGCCATCAAGAAGTTCTCATTTTTCATGACCGTGAATTCACAATGCGGGACGACCGTATCACCCGGACGAATTCCCCATTCGGTGACTTCGTCTTTTGATGTCGCACCGATATCTAAAAACATGTCTTTGATTTCAACCGGTTTTTTACGTGCTTCAAGGGGAAGGACATGTGGTGGTTTCGCACCAATCACTCCCGGGATCTTTTCACCTGAACGTGTCACCACATCCATCCGTTGTGCCAACAAGACTTGGTTCCACCATCCACCAAGCGCTTGGAAACGTAGGAACCCACCTTCTTCCACACGCGTGACCATGAAACCGACTTCATCCATGTGACCTGCAATCATGACACGAGGACCTTCTGCGTTTCCAGTCACTCGACCAAATAAACTTCCGAGACCGTCTTGTTCAAATGATTCGACATGTGGTTCAAGGTATTCACGCATTAACTGACGGACTTCCCCTTCATTTCCCGGGACGCCAGTTGCGTCTGTCAGACGTTTTAACATATGTAACGATTCATTCATACCAATCCGCTCCTTTTCTTTAATAGCCTAATTGTTGTCGCTCATGGTTCACTTCATTCTTGTTCATATACGCCATGAAAATGAGTTG